>CAZVUJ010000067.1:0-5237 GCA_964630135.1 uncultured Pseudomonadales bacterium
AGCTTTTTTTACAAGATTATTGACTGTTTGGTTGATGCTAATGCCTTGCTTCTTTGCCTCTTCTTTTACCAAAGAGTCAACCGTTTCCGTAAACCGGATAGTGATTGCAGTCATACAAACTTCCTCTCTGATTAACGCACATGAACCATTTATTCAGGCTCTTGGTTCACATTGTAGGTTGCTGGTTGCAGTGAGTCAAGCTGGTGCTATATAGTGGCGAAGACTGTTATTAGTCAGACAGAGAAAGGGCAGAGATGGCAGCAAAAGATAAAAGATTGAAGATTGAAGATGAAATAGATTCCAGAGATCAGTCATCCATCATCAGTCATCCATCATCCGATAAAACTCACCCTGAATACCAATACCTTAATTTATTACAAAACATATTAGATAACGGGGTACATAAGGTAAGTCATAGTACCGGCGTGGGTTTGAAGAGTGTGTTCGGGGCGCAGATGCGCTTTGATTTGCGCCAGGGCTTTCCGCTTTTGACTACCAAAAAAGTCTTTTTGAAAGGCATTATCCACGAACTCATTTGGTTTATCTCGGGCAGCACCAACGTTTCCTATCTAACTCGAAATGGCGTACATATTTGGGATGATTGGGCATATAAGCGCTATGCTGAAGGAGCCGAGTTAGACTCGGCTCCTCAAGTTCAAAACGTTGGGGAGCCCAGTAAAACTGCGCTCCTTCAGCAAGTTGGGAAGTCGAGTGCAACTCGACTCCCTCAGTCGCAAAAAGATCGACGAGCGACGAGCGACGGAAAGCTGCCGGAGCTAACCCTTAAGGAATTCACCAAAAAAATCCAAGAGGATGACGAATTTGCGCGGCAATGGGGCGAGATAGGCCCAGTCTACGGGGCGCAATGGCGTAACTGGCCAGCAGGCGATGGGCGCACCATTGATCAACTGGCCTGGGTGATTGAGAAAATTGCCTTGAAGCCGCAGAAGAAACACTATATCGTTTCTGCCTGGAACCCTGCCTATATCTATGAGATGGCGAATCCTGGCGAGAGCATGGTGATTGCCCCGTGTCACACCTTTTTCCATGTCAATATCTCGCAAGAAGAAGGCACACTTTCGCTCCAACTCTATCAACGGAGTGCCGATATGTTTTTGGGTGTGCCGTTTAACATTGCTTCCTATGCCTTGTTGACGTGTATGTTGGCTCAGGTATTGGGCTACAAACCCGGCTGGTTTGTGCACACCTTTGGTGATGCCCATATTTATGAGAATCATGTTGAACAGGTCAAGGAACAATTGACGCGTATTCCCCGACCGTTCCCAATGCTCAAACTCAATCCTAAGGTCAAAAGCATAGACGCTTTCACCTACGACGATGTTCAAGTCGAGGGCTATGATCCGTATCCGCCGATTAAAGCCCCCATCACGGTCGTGGGTGGCTTTGAAGAAGCCGATCGGGAGAAAATGAGAGACAAAATTAGTAAGAATAGCTAATTGACCTCATTGCTCTAATTTCTAACACGTGGCAAAATCAGTTAACTACTTGCCCACTTAGGTTGATTAGAGTACTTAGAAATTAGACATTTTATTAGTTATGCGTCTTCCCAAAGCGATTCGCACTCTTTCTGAGCAACTCGAAAAATTGCCGGGTATTGGTCCCAAATCTGCCCAACGTCTAACCTTCTACCTCTTGCACAACCCACAACATGAACTCGATCGCTATGCTCAAGCTTTCGCCAACCTCAAAAAGGAAACCAAACTGTGTAGCGAGTGTAAGCTGGTTGACGAAATCGACCCCTGCTCGGTATGCACTGACGTGAAGCGCAATCGCAGTGTGATTTGCATTGTCGAGCAACCATTGGATGCCCTGGCCATCGAGCGCTCCAGTGCCTACGACGGCCTCTATCACGTGCTTCATGGCTCGATTCAGCCGCTTAATAATATTGGCCCCAACGAACTCTATATTAACGAATTGATCCCGCGCCTCTCGAGTGGTACAATTCGTGAAATTATTATGGCCACGAACCCCACTATGGAAGGTGAGGCGACAGCCATGTATATAAGCAAGCTCATAGAGCAAGCTCCGATTTCTCACAAGCCGAAAATTACTCGGCTAGGTAGAGGTTTGCCTGTGGGTGGCGATGTTGAATACGCAGATGAAATTACTCTCTCAAGAGCACTTGAGGGAAGAGGCGAGTTTTAATGCTAAAAAAGATACAAAAAATTTTCATCAATAATCGTGCGGTAAAGCACTTTACTTATAAAGAGCTTTGTTATTACCTCGTTGAAAAACATGGTAAGGGATCATCAAATTCCGATTTCAAATCTCATTTAGACGGATGTAATGTGTGTTGGGAAATTTGGAATCGAGTTAGATGGGATGCGGCATGGACAAAGACCGGCTTAATGGAACTCAAAGATTATTTGAGCAAGAAATTTGAACCTTATCTTGATTCATCTTGGGCATTGGCAGTAGATTGGTATGCACAGAATCCCAAAACGAGAGGTGAAATAAACTCCTTTTATGAAAGTACTCCTTACTATCTTTACAACTCATTAATTTTTAAAGAGAGTGGAGATCGCTTGAGTTTTGCTAAAGACATAAAAAAGTTGAAGAAAAAATATGCAGTTACTAGCGCGATTGATTATGGCTGTGGAATTGGAAATGATTTACTTGATCTTTCAAAAGAAGGCATTGTTACCTATGGAATGGATTTTGACTCGCCCTCGTTAGACTTTTTAAAATGGAGGTTATCCAAAAGGTCGTTTGCTAAAAAAGAAATAAATAGATTAATAATTCCAATTAATGAGGAAATGAAAATTCCCGAAGTTGACATGATTTGGTCGGTTGATGTTATTGAACACATGTCTAATCCGAAAGATTTCATAGATCTTATTACCCCAAGTATCAAAATTATTGCGTTATTTACCGATGCTGACGATGAAGCTGGCGGTCGTCATCCCTTCCATTTTCCTCAAAACATTCCCTGGGTTTTCCAGGAACTAAAGAAAATGGGGTATGTTCAAGTTCGTGAGAACTCAATGGATATTTGGATCAATAAGCAAAGGAGTAAAAAATGAAAGTCTATTTCACTTGTTCTGCACGAGGCACTGAAGAGCTGGGAAATAATTATAAATTGATTTTTGATCAACTTAGCAAGTTAGGCTTTACTCACCTTGACGACTACAGAGAGCAAAGTAATCCCGTTGAAGTATATGCAGCGGACGATAATCAAAGAGAAGAAATTTACAAAAAGGCAATGAAATGTTTGCAATTAAGTGATGTGGTTGTTCTTGAAGTTTCTGTGCACAGTTTATCCATGGGGTATATCATGCACAAGGCATTGGATATGGGGAAGCCTGTCATAGCACTGCATACAGCAGGTAATGAACCTGTCTTTGCTGCAGCAGTAGACGACGATAAGCTTTTGGTGGTTGAATATTCTACAGAAACAGTAGAAGAAGTATTAAAAAGTGCTTTAGACTATGCAATTGATAGACAAGATACTCGCTTCAATTTTTTCATCTCGCCTAAGCATCAAAATTACCTTGATTGGGTATCAAAAACAAAAAAAGTTCCTCGAGCGGTGTTTTTGCGCAACTTGATTGAGCAAGAAATGGATAAGGACGAAGAATTTAAAGTCTAGCATTTTCTTGCGTTATTAAGACTTCCTTGCTACGCTGGGCCCTAGTATGGGCGATAAACCAGTTTCCACCAATCCTTTAGGGCAAATGCGCGATGAATTTATGGATAGCATGGGGTCTACTGCTTCTCAGACAGCTCAGGCAGTAGTCAGCGAACCAAAAAAGATTCTTGAAGCAATCTTAGGAGGATCTGCTTCATCTAAATCAGCAGAAGGAAGTGTTGAGGATTTGACCCAGCAAGCACAGCAACAAACCGACGATCCTCAGAGGCAACAGCAATTTGTTCAAAAAACGATGGAAGAGCAGCAAAGAACGAATGAGCTTATTTCTTTTCACCGAGAAAAATTGAAAGAAGAAAAGGATTATTTTGAAGCGAAAAAACAGGAGGCAGAAGCAGGTAAAAAACAAGAAGAGCGAGTTGAACAACAAGAACAGCAAGATAAAATCATTCAAATTGAGCGGCGCAGTGCTGATATTCAAAAACAAGCGCAATTGGCTGGTATGCTGGGAAGCAAAGAACAGGGCAAGCAGATAAGTGGATAGGGATGTTAAGAATTTCTCATTGACTAATTGCACTAATGTCTAATAAATGACAAAAACTAAGTAGGAATGGTAGTACATTACCATTCATTAGATCAATTAGAGTAATTAGCTGACCCACCTACACTTCTTACTGCACAGTCATCCTGAACTTGGCTGAAAGCCAAGTGAAGGATCTAGCATCGCGTTGTTTTTCGCTTACGCTTGATCCTTCTCTCGAGTTTCACTCGGGATCAGGATGACAGTATTGTATTGTGTACGTGACAACTGCAGGTGGGTCAGGAGTAATTAGAAATTTTGAATCACTTACTGGCTTGCCATTGAGCCGCTATGGCTTTACAATTAACTCGTATGAAAAATTTCTCTCTCATCATCTGTTGTTGCGGCGGCGATTCTTGTCCTTGTGGGGGAAATTGCGGCTGTGACGAGCCACAACAATAAAGCGTTTTACTTTCGATCAAGCAACCCCTCACCACGAGGGGTTTTTTATTACAAAAAAAAGGCATCTATGCAAGACATACAGGCACTTTTAGACAATACGAACAACAAAAAATTATTGGTGGTATTCCCACATCCCGATGACGAATCGGTCATGGCGGCGGGCATTATTCAGGCGGCCTTAGCTAGAAGGTGGACGGTGCGGGTGGTGAGTCTGACTCACGGCGAAGCGGGCAAAATTCATATCAATTGCAAGGGCAAAAGCCTGAAGGACATCCGTAAGCAGGAATTCTTTCAGGCACTTAAAAAACTGGGAGTAACTGCGGCGGCGATTCACCCCTTCCCTGACGGCAAGCTCAAAGACACACAACAACCCTGGCGAGCAAGGGTGAAACAGGAGATTGAATCGTTTGAACCCGGATTGGTGATAACCTACGATGCGACGGGCATCACTGGGCATCCTGATCACATTGCCCTCTCTCAAGAAATTTCACATCTGCTGTTTGAAATGAAACACCGTACGTCCTCGACAACTCCCTCCCTGCTTTGGCCAACGTATAGGGGCTTGCCCAAAAAGCGGCTCTATCATCCTGATTTGGTGGGCGCTGCAGCCGAGCCATCACATCACGTGTCACTTAAACCCCATCAAAT
>CAZVUJ010000068.1:0-5168 GCA_964630135.1 uncultured Pseudomonadales bacterium
GTTGGGTATTGCCTGCCTTTTTTAGGATTAGTGGGTTGCTTTTGTTGTCGAAAGATGAAGGCTTGTCAACTTTTTTAACCAAGCGATTGAAGCGAATCATCGTGCCGACACTGGTGTGGAGTGCTCTCTATGGCGTGTGGACATGGAGCCAATACAACCATGGGCTGACTATTCCTGATCACCTTATTGCCACTTTTGTTTATGGCACCCCGTATTATCATCTCTATTTTTTATTTGCCATCTGGGGTTTTTATTGCCTCAACCCCTTATTGAGTGTCTTTGTGCGCTATGCGAGCCAGCGCCGCTTTGCTTATGCAGTTTTCATTTTTCTTGCTATGGCGTCGGTTGCCAACATGAGTGTCGGTTGGTTTTTCCAAGCTTATCCGGGCAGTCGACTGGTGTCGATTTTGCAATGGGTGCCCTTTGTCGGCTACTATTTAGCTGGATTGTATTTCAACCGATATCCGCTTGCTTGGTCAACCAAAAAAATGTTGCTAATCATTGCATCCCTTATAGCCATGGCGTCGATGGGTACGTTTTGGTTAACCAACATTTTCGGTCACGGTCCCCGCGGCGTGCTCTTGCAAGATTATTTGAGCCCAAATGGTATTGTTGTCACACTCTTAGTATTTACGCTTTTTAGTCGTATCAAAGAAAAAAATATTTCCTCATGGATCAGGAGATGCATACATGAATTAGCGGCGGCGTCATTTGGCATTTATTTAATTCACCTTATTATCATGGAATCGCTAGCACGCTTGTTACACAATTTTATGCCCAGCATGAGTGTGGGCGCCAATCTCTTGCTCATCAGCGTTACGTTGGTAGGTTCTTATGGAATAATTAAACTCTGCTCGTATATTCCTGGATTGCGAAAAACTGTAGGATATTAACTCATGAAAGTCATTAAAGCTTCAGACCTTAATTACATCCCGGCATCGCATGAAAACCCGCAAGATCCGGGTGTCTTAAAGAAAGTTTTGGCCCGCAAAGATGATCTCATTGACGGCCTGGTACAAATGATTAACTGGGCCTTGTTGCCGGTGGGCAAAGCTTTTGAAGCGCACTACCACGAGGATATGCAGGAAGTGTTTATTATTTTGGAGGGCACGGCTGAAATTGCTATTGATGAAGAAACTGCAACGCTCTACAAAGGCGACGCCGTCTTTATTCCACCCCGCTCAATTCATGTGATGAAGAATATTGGTGCTACGGATGTTGAGTATCTTGCTTTGGGGATATCGAAAGAAGGTAGAGGTAAGACGGTGAACAGGTAAGCAGGGGGCAAGTCAAGGGTAGATCCTTTGACTTAAACAAAAATGCATTTTCCCTGAAATTATACGGTGGTAAGCACGAAATCAGCGGGCCTGATATGACGAGCAATTACGTACCTGTTCCCATGATTATCTTTCAATTTATTTTTTGGGCTCATTCCATTTTTGCCCTCTTGTGGTTAGATAGGCAGCAAGGATGAGCCCTCCCAAGCTACCAATGAAGGCGGCTATTAGGCCAGAGCATAGAGCTAAAAGTATTAGACCGAAATGATTAAGCAGTCCCTTTGCTTTAAGAATGAGCAAGGAGAGCCCCATGGTGACAACAACGGCTATGGCATTGCCTGTGCGTAATCCAAAATTATAGGCATCTTGAGAGTTTATTCCTAACAAAATTACCAATAACGCACCTGCTAAAGCGCTCGCTAACATTACGAAAACCAAATAGGCAATATAGAAACCGATAGCTTCTAATCTGGTCCTCTGGTAACTTAGGTTAGTTAAATGACTAAACATATATACATTATACCCAGGTCAATCCACCATTGTTAACTGTCGTGGCAATACAGACACCAAATATAATGATGCTGGTATAGCTATTCCAGTATATCTTTTTTAAAATGAGCTGCTTCCCGCTGGAAAAATCGGCTTATCTCATCTTTATCTCTCTTTTTAACCAGAATCGGATCATCAAGGTGTTTCCCCACCTCATAAAGTCTTGAGGCCAGCTGAAGCGGATCCACATCCCAATCAAACTTTTGCTTTGCCAGCATTCTTAGTTTATCGAGCTGGTAACCATTTTTTTTGATAATACAAAAAAGGTCAAAGTAGTCCCTGCCTCTGGGCTTCTGAACAAGAGTAAAGAGTTTGTTAGTAGCAATATCAAGCACGCTGTCAATCTGGAGCCCATCTTTTTGGGTCGGGGGCTCAACCTGAGGAAAGGGGTAATAGGTAAACTCAAGCTTGAGAATATAATCGTTCTCAAAGGTAAGGAAAAACAAATTCCTATTAAAACTGCTTTGGAAATCGAAAGAAAGGAACTGGAGTTGTGGCTGGAGTGATTTGAGGATAACCGTAACAGCTTGAGGATCAAACTCTCTCACATTAAAAAAGTCTAAATCTTCTGACAAACGATGCTGTAAGTAGTAATGAGCCAGAGCTGTACCACCGGAGAAATAAAACTGTTTGCCCAACTGAGTCGGTGCAATGAGCTTAAGAGCTTGAATCTGCTGGAGTGTTAAGATTGAGGCCATAGCAAGGTCTGCAAAAACGCCCGTTTCTGGGGATCTATATCCAAAGATGACCAGTTTTTCCTGAGATTTTCTTCTGAGATTTTCTTGCCATTCAAACCAAAATTAATCATTTGTTCCAGGAAAAAAATATCGTAAGCATCAGGATGTTGCTGCAAACGAGTAGTATCGGTAGACCAGTTGTGCATCTACAAAGTAGTATAGCAAAAAATATACGTATTTAGGCAGTTAGTTTGCTGGTTATCCTTATCCTTTTTATGAGGATTGATTTTATTGCAGTAGCTTGAAGTTGTGGTGGAGAATTATTGGCTGCATGGCGAGGATTTCTTCTTTGTAACTCATCTCAGGAATCGGGTTAAGAAGAAAGATCTTTTTCTTAAGATATAAGGCCACACCCATTTCGATAAGCGTGTTGCCGCCGATATAATGAGTTATTCCATTTTTGTCCCAGTTGCAGATAAGCACCGCCTCTGACCAAGCTATTTTGTCAAAGTGCATGACGATATTCTCATTAATCCTAGCCCACATCCAAGCATCAGTATCAGGTGCTGCTTTTTTTAACTCATAAAATTTTGGTGAAGGTACTGGTCGACCGTCTTTATCGGGGATGGTATCTCGGGGAATTTTGACTTGATGGCCAAGTTGCCCCAATTGTTGTTGGAGTGAGGTCATGTCATCAAAAAAAGCAATACTACCGCAAAGCGTTATGTTCATACTTTGAAAGCATCTCGAATATTTTAGATAGTTACCGTTTGAGAAGCGACAACACTTTTAGCTTAAGCGACGCAAAGATATCGTTTGCTGTGGGTATCGGGGTAGGGGAAGGGGTAGGTATGGGTATTTTAGTTGGAGTGGGTGAGGAGGTGGGGGTTAGCCTGGGTGTAACTGATGGCAGTGGTGTTGGCGTGTTTGTGAGCGTTGGGGTAGGAGTTGCAACAGGTTGGTTGTTTTTGAAGATAAATGAAAAGGCTGGAGGAACTTCAACGCCAAAGAATGATAGTTTGGAGCGCAGTTTGTCGATGGGTTTGGGCGTGGGAGTGGGAAGGGCAGTAGGTGCGGGTGTATTGGTTGGATTCATCGTGGGAACGGGTGTCAGGGTGGCTGTTGGTATTGGTAAAGGTGTTGGGATGTGTGTGGGTGTCGGGGTAGGAATGGGGGTTGGGTTTATAAAGGTGACCCGAGCCTGATTTTGGTCATATTCGGGGTAATAAGGATTGTAATAACCCGACCCATCTATGAGATAGCATCTTTCCCACTGAGAAGTATACGTAATATGAGAAAACAGGTAAGCAGTTCCGGCTTTGGTCACGGTAACTCCTTGAGCGACAATCGTCATTTCATCGTCAAACTCTGTGGTTTGAACCGTGTTGCTATCAGCTGTGTGTTGAGCAAACCAAACGACACCTCGTTTGTCGGCAACGTATAAAAACCCTTCAACTTTTTCCCCGTTTTTGTACAAACTAATGGTTGCGTTGCTGAAATCCAAGATGAATTCCCCATTATTATTTTCGAATTGTTGAATATTGGCATGGTGTAATTGCTTAGGGAAAGTAGCTGGATCACACAGGTTTTTATTTGGTGTTGAAGTGATGGTGATGTTCTCTCCAACAGTATACGAACTAAAGGTGAGCTCACTGGTGTGGGCAAGGGTTTTGGAAACACCAAAAAAGAAGGTAAGAGAGAAAGCACCTACAATGGCTATAAGGCGTTTATTCATATCAATCCAAGGTCGCTGCGGTCGTGAGCGAGTGAAAACACTTTAGCACACACGAGTGTTGTAAGAAAGCAGGCGGATTCTAGGTAGTTTGAGACAGCACTGATTGATAGACTTCTTCAGTTTGGTTGATGATCGTTTGCCAGGCATACGTTAAAGCTAGTGACAATACTTCTTTTTGTTTTTGTTGATATGAGGCTGTATGTGTTAGAAGATGAATAAGTTTAGCGGCTAGCGCTTCATAATCACCTACCGGATATAGATAACCACCTTTGCCACCCTGAGTTATTTCTCGGGTGGCCGGAATGTCGCTGCTGACATACGGCAAGCCACACGCTGCAGCCTCAATACTCACCAACCCAAAACCTTCAACTGATGAGGGCAGGCAAAACACATGCGATCGCTTCATGTGAGTCACCACGTTTGGATGGCTTTGGGTGCCCATAAACTGAACACAGTGCTGTAAGCCTAATGTAGTACTCAATTTTTCTAAAGATGTTTTTTCGGGTCCGTCGCCAATGACGAGCAACTGAACTAAGGGGAAGGTTTTTTTGACCAACGCCACAGCTGTAAGCAAATCATCAATTCGCTTATAGGACACCAAACGAGCCACCGTGCAGATGGTTGGCACTTCATGGGTAGGCACTTGCGGGGTGCTCTTAATCGCTTCGAGGTCAACCCCGCCATAGATGATGGTGATTTTTTTGCTTGGCACACCGGCACGAATTAATTTTTCTTTTGTAGCCTGGCTCATGGCGATAACCTGGTCCCAGGGAAGTTTAAGGCTGATTGCTTCCAGGAGATAACCTGAAATAGCAACGGGAAACGGCATAGTATCAAACCAGGTTTTTTGATAGACATCAGCATACCAGGCAACAGCTTTGACTCTTTTTATTCTTGCCGCAACATAGGCGGGAAGATAGCACACAAAAT
>CAZVUJ010000069.1:0-5133 GCA_964630135.1 uncultured Pseudomonadales bacterium
CCAACTGACTTTTTCCACCCGCTAGCACCAAGATTCGTTACCAGCGCCAAAGATTCTATCGCTTGAGTTGTACTCATGCTCCAGAATGACCTCAGGAACAGGTGGGTGAAACCTGTGAATATCTAGATATTTGGCGAAGAATGGTTATTCAATTCTAGATATTCGTGAATTATCCGGCGCGCGCCCACTGCCGACCACAACTGGATCAAACTCATTTGGCCCTCAAAGTTTTCCTGGTCGGTGTAGAGTTTTGCTTGCCGCTCTGAGGCATCATAGTAGTAAAGCTCCGGCACACTGTGAAGATCGCGCCACCCAGTAAAACAGGCTTCACAGGTCAAGCGCACCGATTCCCGGATTTTAGCCAGCACCGGCTCGGGCCACTGTTGCTCGCTGCCCCGCTGGAGTTGGCGCATCAAGCCAGCCACGGCAAAAGCGGCTTGCTTGGGCCAGATGACTTTGCCGTGATATTGGCGGTGGGAAAAATAATCGTCATCCGCATCCACAAGTAGCGGTCCCACGGGTGTATAGAAAAAGTCGGGATCAATGAGCTTGCGGGCAAAACTGTCGACCTCTTCCATACTGGGAAAACCATAAAATAAGTCATAGGCTTCATCCAGATGAGCAATCGGCAGGGGAATATTTTTCTTGCCGTGCAGGGCCAGCGAATAGCCAATGAGGTTATCATCGTGGTACAGCCTAAACCTCAGTTTATTCTGATGCCAGCGGTCGATGATTTGATCCAGCTCTGGAGTCTGCTCAACGTCAAAATAGAGCCCATGTTTTCGGATCGTTTCGAGGGCATAGGGATAAAATACGCAATTCACATCAAAAGGAGACAGGGGCGACTTTTGCCGGGGAAAGGCTTCCGCACTATCGCGCCAATTCCCTACGAGGTAATAGGCGCTTTGATCGGGCAAGCGCTTAAAACTAAGGTAGCGCTGCTCCCTGGCGTTTTGGACCACAAAATGAGCCACTAACTGCAATTTTTGATGGATGTCGCTGCGCGCCAAAAAATCGGCAGGCAGGCGGGGGAAACCCAAAATATAGTGTGGCTCAATATCGATCATTTTCCGGTCAATTAAGTCCTCACCGGGAGCCAATTTGGTTTTATAGTCTCCGATAATATCCTCATGCCAACCCTCCCCTTTTTCGCTAATATAGCGCATCGATTGCTCATACATGTAGGCAACCGTTTCCGGCGTGAAATCGTTTTCCCCGAGGTCAGCCGCCTCAATCCAATCACGCGGGAAAATAGTGCCGTATTCAAAACTGCTGGTTTTTTTAGAGCGGATCAAGTGCTCGATTTCCTCCCCCAAGCGCTTGTATAACGCGACCAAAGCGGCATCGAGCGACTGGGTATGCACCACTGGTCTTTTGAACAAATCGGCTTCGATACGGTCCGGCACCTGGATATTAGTCAGGCTTTTGATGGTTAGGGTGAGTGAAGCTTCGGGTGAGTGCAGATGCAGCCACTGTCCCCTGCGATACACACTTGCCGGACTAGGGATCACAAGCACACAGCCATACACATACCGCTGCCCATCTTCCTGGTATTCATTCCAAAAATGGAATTCCCTCGCCTCTGTTTGTTTTTCAATCCGCAAAAGTCGCGGCATAACCCGCTCTACTTTTCTTTTGACCAAGTCTTCATAGGTGGGGTGAGGAATTTCCGATTCAATCAGCGACCGCAGGGTGCGGATATCAGCCACGAGGGGTATGTGCATGGCCATGGTTTTAACGGGCAAGGAGAGCGTGACGCTGAAATCAGTTTCGATCCGGTTCACGTCGACTACTTCAAGCGAGAGTTCGCGGGGAAAAGAAATGCCGCAGAGCAAATGATTGCCGGGGCCTGTCAAGCGCAGCTGGTTCTGAGTATCAATATCAAAATAATAGTTATCTTTGATGAAGTAGCGCATGAAAAGTATGGTTGTATTGCTTGTTAAACTCAGGTGAACAGACGTTGCTGGTGCCTACCCTAGCACACGTTGGTAGCTAAAATAAATGATTTTCGCATAACCCTAACCCCTTTCTTACGCTTTGTTCATGTAGCCATAAGTCCTGCATCACGTTTTCACGCACTCTTTACCTTCCCCCCATATTCCTTTGTTCACCGTGCCGTAACCTTGCATGATTAATAGGTGTTTAGTGTTTAAGGAGAAGCATATGCAATTTCTACATGAATTTTACGAAGGCTTAATGGAACTCATTGCCGACATTTTATTAATCACCAGTTACGACCCTAATAAATAAAAACGTAGGGGCGCGTGAATAACCCTGAGTTATGAAATAAGGTAGAGAGGTGGACATAGAGTTACTCGGCGGGTGGAGGTTGGCGCAGCCGAGCTTCGATTCGAGCCAACAGCTCCGTGTTATTAAAGGGCTTGGTAATATAATCGTCAGCCCCGAGAGCAAAAATGTTCACCACCGAGTGCGTTTCATCATTGGCGGTTAAAATAATAACGATTGTTTGAGGATGCTCTTTTTTGAGCGCCGCACACACTTGCTCACCTTGCATGTCCGGCAAAGATAAATCCAGGATGACGACATGTGGTTTGTGGTTATTCACCGCGTCCAGGGCTTTTTTTCCGGTTTCCACCGCGTGGGTGTCATAGCCTTCTTGGGTCAAAAAGTGCACCAAAAATTCACGCAAATCGGCATCATCTTCGACAATGACTATGGTTTTTTTCATAAACATCATTCTCTCGCTAACGAGCCCCGATATGAAAAATGGCCTAGATTAAGGAATTGAATAAGACGCTCTAGTCTTATTAGAAAGTAGTTTAAAATGCATCCCTTGATAATGCGTGTGAAATAGGTAAGAAGCAGGTAACAGAAAGCCCTGTTCCTTACCAAATATTTACGCCGGTGTGTATAGACACTCTCATCTTCAGCGTATTGTATACAGGCTATAGATACTTTCGAGGCCCGCGTATAGAGCAGAAACTTTTCACCTAACGACCTGTGCCACGAGCAAGGGGCAGCTTGCTTAACACATAGGTCGTTTGTATTGGGGATTTTAACTAGGCGATCATTGACAAAGTAAATGCTGTGTTCCACCATTAAGCATGGAAACTTCTATTCAATGAAATGCCTATCTACCATACTACTCAGCATTATTTTGCTCCTTCTTGTTCCTCTGTCTGCCAACGCTGCTACGTACTATCTCTCACCCTCAGGCAACGACACCAACAACGGCTCACCAACTAGTCCCTGGAAAACCCTTGATAAAGCAAATACGGCAATCAGCAGTGGCGATACCGTCATACTTAAAAACGGTATCTACGCAGCTTACTTGAACATAACAAAAAGCAATACTACCTGGAGAGCCGAAAACAAATTGCAGGCTATAGTCGATGGCGGGTTTGGACCGGCACTTCTCGAAGGTCGCTGGGACAGAATTGACGAAGCATACGCGTCCGCATGTACAGGAAAAGACACTTTCGCGAAGTTAATTGGCATACATGAAAACGCTGCCAACGTCACCATTGATGGCTTAACTCTCAGAAACTCTTGCGGAAAAGGTATTACTGTAGCAGGTGACGATTTTGTGTTCCAAAATAATCGCATGGACTGGACCTTAATAGCAGGCATAGACGTTGAACCTCAAACCAACGGCGTGAAACTACTAAATAACACGCTTACCCGTATTACGTTCAACGACCAATTACGGTTTTACACTGGACAAGGATATAAAGTAAACGTTTCGATGTACATGAGCGGTGACGATATGGTTGTTCGTGGCAACACATTTGCTTGGGGTCGAGGGGAAATGGCCTCGCCTTTTTCCAAGAATATGATCTATGAAGACAACGTCGTAGTCGGCATGAAAAATAACTTTTATATTGGTTGGACCGAAAATATGACAGCCCGCAATAATTTGTTTTTTTCACCTGAAACCGAAAATACAGCCAACACCCATTGGGCTTATCCGTTTGGAGATTCAGAAAATAGAAACAAAATAAATTGGCGCATGTCTGGTCGATCTGAAGACAAAGGTGACAAGATCAAAGGTATGAATGGACCCAAAAATGTGATGTTCTACAACAATATTGCAATTAACAATTCTGTGGGCTTCGATGGTTATCATCGACAAGAAATTAAACCCACTGCCGCTCCTAGCGCCACTCCTGCCCCAGAAATAAAAAACTGCTTTGGCAATGAGTTTCAAAACTTATACTATAGCCACAACACTATCATCACTCGAAGTCAGAGTACCAACAACAATTTATTAGTCTTCATTTACACTCCTTGCGAAGGAAAAAACGGAGGGACTAGTGCCAACTCATCAATCAACGGCATTATAGAGAATAATATCTTCGATAACTCAAAAAACAGAAACGCTGACATCAGCTTTGGTTTCGACAGCAACGATCAAGTCACCATCCGCAACAACATCTTTCCCGTAGGAACGCAACAAATAGCCAGTAATACCTATACCGATAATCCCGGATTTAGCGGCACCATTGAACAGTTAAAACTGCTGCATTTGCAAATACCTTCTATTGGCGCCACTACTTCAGAGGTTGATTCCCAAGACCTAAGGAATTTAGTCAATCTCAACCACTTTAGGCTCAGCCAAAGCAGTCCAGCCATAAATGCAGGTTCTACCGCTGGCGCAGTGGGCAGCACCCAAATCCCTGCTCCTGCCCGAGCCCAAGACTTCTTTCTGGCCAATAGGGTTGGACTACCGGACATGGGCGCCATAGAATTTGGCGGTGTTCCGGGACCAACATACACGCCTGCACCCTCACCTACTGCTGGTCCAAGCCCTACAGGAGGAGATGAAGTAGAAGACTGGGATCTGGACAACGATGGAGATATCGATGTGTTTGACTTTAATCGGTTTGTGAAACAAGTAATGATCGGAACCAAAGACTGGTCAAATTTGAATGCCTTTGTAAGCGCGTTTCGGTCAGGGTAACCGGAATGTTAAATTGGGTTGGGTTGACTATGCTTGAAACAAAAGGATACACTGTATTTACACTAAAAAAAATGACTAATCCACTAATAATTTCCCTAGCGTGTTTTAGCCTTGGTTTGACTCTGTACCTTGCTCCGCTTGCACGTGCTCAATCTGGTCAATCCGGTTGTGATCGAACAGTCGACAATACCTCTATTCAGGCAGGTATTGAT
>CAZVUJ010000070.1:0-5114 GCA_964630135.1 uncultured Pseudomonadales bacterium
AAGCAGCAGCGTATCCCTATGAACGCTTGAGTCGCCTTGATACAGCGGACGTTCACCTGTCACCGGTTCTGCCTGTTGATAACCCTCGAGCATATCCGTCATCCTGGCTCGATTATTTGATGATACTCACGCCTCAGGGCGCACAGGAATACCGAATCATGATTCCTCGCAAAGGCTTGGCGGGATGGTTGTTGGGCAATCCCGTTGGCATTCGCATTGAAACGGCAATTTCCCTAGAGAGGGGCGCTCGGGTGAGAAGAGAAGATCTTTATCCCCATGCCGCTGAGTGGTATTTCCAGGGACCGTGCTTTATTCACCACGACACCTATTATCCTTCAGGGTCCAGCTTAAGTTTAATCGGCAATACTGCAGTGATAGAAGCTCGCAATCAGGTTCTTTCATCCAATCCTCAGGCTGAGTATAACCTGGGTGTGCTCTGCCTTAATGGCCTGCTGCTGCAACCCAGAGGCACGATTCATGAAACCAACTTTGTCGTAGTTACTAGACAAACACAAACTATTATGAGGTAAAAAAATATGAACTCCGAACGAAGATTTACGCTAGAACAGGTTGAAGCAGCCAAACACGCTCTCAACCATTCCGTCAGCGGTATCCTGCAAGCTTGGCAGGAGGGCGCACCGCTTCTGTTTTTAGGTATCGACCCTAATAGTTACTATAAAACCTTATTCTACAAAGACGGCACGGTAGAAACCCGCGCTTTTGATTTGAGAGAAGCAGCGCTAACTATGCATCGTTGGCTTACTGAAGGCAGCCTAGCTATAGTTATTGATCCTCATCTCCCCCCAACCGATGTCGTTAGGTGTGGATTTGTACAACAAAAGAACTCCCTGGGTAATGTTATTAACCATGTTCCGGTTGGCAGAGTCAGACCCGATTACGCTGATCACATACCAGAAGGAATTCCCGGACATCCCCGGTTTGCCCATCAGTTACTGTTGGGACTATATCAGTTTTGCATGGATTCTGTCTTGAACAAGGATCAACAACCCTGGGGTCGTACTCGGCCACCTCACCATGGTGTTGTGGGCATCAGAAAACCAGATTAACAAGTACACGTGCCCAGCAACAAATGGGCAGCACTTGTCGTCATCATCAGCCGATGCGAAAAAGTGTTTATTTGATGAGTAGTGGATAGTGCTTGGGGATATCACCGCGCAAACCTTGAATCCGCAAGACTACATCTATCCAGCTCTTTAACAATACAAGTCTAAGAAACCGTCCTGGCTTTTTTCGGCCCTGAGGTCCGTTACTGGCTAGCATGAGCTATGCCACCGTATCCAGAATCCAGCCACAAGCCAACGCCAAGCAGAGAAAAATGTCATTCCCACGACCGTGTCCTTTACGAAGTCCGCCAACTGGCGGACGAAGGAGGAAAACGGGAATCTATACTAAATAAAACCCTTTTTCTTTTCTCTGTTTTGCTTTGTCTTGTGTCGTGCATTTGGTACGACACTATATTTTTCCTGGGCAAATTTTGCCTAGGATTTTCTGCATCGGCTAGGAGGCCGTGTCATGAAACAAAACAATAGTGGTTTCCCTTGGTGGATATTGCTGGTTGGAGCAGGGTTACTTTTGTGGTGGTGGTCCGGCATGCCCGGTCTCCCACCGCGGCAACCCGCCGTTATCGATTCCGCACCTGCCCCGCAGGTGCAACCACCACCAATCGAGGTGGTGGTGATCATCCCCACCTTTCCCGCCCCCTCGCAGGAGCAGGAATTCCAGACCAACGCTGCGGCCGAAGCAACTCAAAATGACGGCAGCCAGGACCATACCGCGGCCACCAGTGGCGCCGCCACCAACGACGGCGGGAACGTCACCATTCTCGGTGGCGAGAACGCCGTCAACGTGTATAACAATGCAGGCACCAGCGCCGATGCGGCCGACACCAGCGGCGTCGCTAACGCAGGTGCTGAAGTCACCAACGCAGCCGGCCAAGTGGCTGGCCAAGCCGCACCCCTTGCGTCTCCACCCGGCCCTGACATCAATGTCAGGTTCTGGGCACGCGACGTCGCCGACGTCTCGGCCGTGGGCGCGAGTGTGTCCATCTTTGATTGGCAGGGCACGGGCAACCTGATCAATGCCACCACGGACACGGAAGGCCGCGTTCAAACCAATGGCATCACCGGCGCGCTAATCACCGTTTGCTGGACCAATCCTGTCGGGACAATCTTTTCCTGGCAGTCCACGCTGGATAACCAGCTCTCCGGTGACATCCAGTTACTCATGCGGACAGATCTCCGCGAGTGCCCAAACCCGACCCAAGTCCCCTAACGATCGCCGGCCTTCGGCCCCCAAGCCGTCGGCCGGCCTCTCTCTTGTTTCTTAGACGTTCGCCTCCCCTCAAAGGTAGGCATTATGGAGTGCGGGGCACAGAGTCTGGCGACTTATCGTCAACCCTCTGTCCCCGCCCTCCTTTCCTTCAACCCTGCCAAACAAAAAAATATTTTTGGGAATGTGGCAAAGCCAGAAACAACCTATTAAGTTAGGGAGGGTTTACTTTGTTAAAGCTACTTGCATACATACACATATAATATGTTGATTTAGTATTTATTATAGGTTATAATTCCTTACTTATGAGCTTGGAATCTCAACACCCACCCTTCGATAAAGGCTTTTTCACTCCTCAAAACAGGATTGCTTGTCTTGAAGCACGTCCTGGAGCCAACGCTAAAAATAGATTGGGATTGAAACCTGGCCAACGCAGATTACTAGAAACAAGTTTTATCACGGTTGATGAGCTCACGGAGCGTCAAAATACCCGATGGTCTACCGGCACTGAACTAGATGATTTGCTTGATGGTGGTTTTCCCCCTGGAATCAACATGATCTATGGTGAAATAGCTTCAGATGGTACTACTACTTGTGGCAAGACACTCCTGGCAACATATGCTGCTCAAGAGGCATTGAACGCTGGTCGTTCAGTTATTTGGGTGTCTCCTGACAATAACACCGATTGGGTGCCTTTTATCCAAGTGCCAAATGATAATGATACTGAACTTATTGTGGTGAACAGCCCCACCTTTGAGGCAACAGGTTACCTATTACAGAAGCTCGCTGAAAAACACCCTGATGTACTTGATCATGCGCTTGTCGTTATTGACTCAGTAGATGGCCTGGAGCGAGAGAGAAATTTTGGCGGCAAAGACCCTTATAACCCAGATTATAATCCTAGAACCGGAAAAGTTATCTATCCGTATGGAGGATCAGCTGAATATGATTATTATCACGTAACTGAAGGAGAAAGAGGAGTAACTCAATCAGCCTTCTTTCGCCAACTAGAACCCTTCCTCCACCGTCATCATGCCTGCGCCATCACCGTTCATCAGACAAGAGCACGAGCAAGATTCAATCATGAAAAAAATGAGGATGATTTCTACTATAGCCTAACAGGTCCTAAAAACCTCCGCTCACTAGCTAAAACCATTATTCAATTGCAATTCTCAGGTTTGAGATTCAGAACTCTCTCATGGCAGAACAAAGAAAAATGGGTGCCCCCAGGAGACTCACTTTACGATGAAGAAGTCAGTGGTATTCGGATGAGAGCACGCGTAGAAAAAGCTAAGTGCCAAACCTCAGCTAGAAGTGGCAAGATAACTCTTCGCTATCCTCAGGGATCAGCACCAGAAATGGCTGCCTTAGCTCTACCAGCATGGGCCCACCCTATTGGATCAAACGGTTACCGCTAACTCATCTTCATTCGTACAATCTGTTTTGTAGCCACCTGCCCTTTCACCTCGACAAATAAGCTCGCCTCAGCCGTAAATAATTTGTCTGGCCGAAGGTAACTCGCCACGGGAAGGCTGCCTTGCGCAAAATCTTTCTGCAGGAGTTTGATCGCGCTCATGCTCGAATATGGCTTTGAAGTGATTTGACCCAGAATACAATTACCGAATTCAGCCTTCGCCAACACCAATGCCGGGCGGCGCTTTGCTCCACGCAGATTAGAAAAGGGGAAAAGAAGCACGACGACCGAGCCAACTAGAGGTTTTCCCATGCCCTATCTTCCTCAGGATTATCCCAGTCTATAGCCAGGCTCTGCTCGCTTAAAAGAGTTGTGCTTTGATGCTTTTTCTGCAACGGCTTGAGGCGCAGCTCGCCTTTTTTAGCCACCATCTCAACCCGGTCTTTAATGCCACTTTCCTCAAGAAGCACTTTAGGAATCCTAATCCCTTTTGAATTGCCGATGGAAATTATAGTAGCCTGCATAGTAATCACATTGTAGCTACTTATGAGCTCGTGTCAAGAGAGCTGCAAACTGACCCACCTACACTTCTTGCTGGCATAGTCATCCTGAACCTGGCTGAAAGCCAAGTGAAGGATCGAGCATAGCGTTGATTTTCGTTATCACTGGATCCTTCTCTCGAGCTTCACTCGGGATCAGGATGACAGTACCGTAGTGTTTAGGTGACAACTGCAGGTGGGTCAGAGCTGCAAACGCTTGCTACAACTGAAGCGAAATCTTGCCCGAAGCATAGTGGTGTAATAAAGTGTTGATCAAGCTTTGATAGGGCAAGTTATTTTCGATAGCTTTTTGCTTAATGGTATCTAAATCTACTTGGTTGACACGCACCGTGATGCGTTTTTGTTTTTTGAGATACTCCCGGGCATACATCGTGTGTTTTTTGATTTCTGCCTGCATGTTCGGAATCGGTTCAAATTCCTCTGCATGATCTTCAATATCCTGCTCATACTCATCCAACACAAGATTTTTAAATGGGTCAAACGTCTTTTTCTTCATAATAATCATGCTCCTTTGTGCAATAAATACTTTTTTGTGTGTTTACGACTTGGATAGATAGTTTTCAAAAACACTTCTTGCCGACTAATAATACACGGCACGACGTAGGCATAAGCACTGATTTCAACAATATACAGAGATTGATTGCGATATTTTGGATTAGGATGAAGTTCGATGGCCAGCAATTTTCCTTGAGCTACAGCCTTAATCACCTCTTCAAACCCAATGCTTCTGGTTTGCTTCAACAGATAATTTTTATCTTTATTAAATCGATACTCAGGCATCACCCTTTCACTATCCCACAATTCGTGTACATTGTCAACATAACGGGAAATGAATTAGTCCTTTTTCCCCT
>CAZVUJ010000071.1:0-5028 GCA_964630135.1 uncultured Pseudomonadales bacterium
GGTCGCGGGGGGGGGGTGACTAGGCCTAAGGTTTTTTGGGGCTGGGGGGGGGGGGTCCGGAAAAAACTTTTTATATAACGCATAGCCATTTACTACCACTACCCGACCAACAATAAGCCCCACGAGAGAGATTAAACCCACTTTGATTCCAAGTCTGGCTATAGAGGCGGTGCGGGTCAGTTGTGTCATAGTAATCTCTCCCTTATTCTCTCAATAATTGCTTCAATTGAGAAGAGGTAGGTGGTCTGGTAGAATCTCTATCATGGTCAGAACCAGAATTGCTCCCTCGCCTACCGGTATGCCGCACATCGGCACTCTCTTCCAAGCATTGTTCGATTACGTCTATGCAAAAAAATATAACGGTCAGTTTTTAGTTCGCATTGAAGACACCGATCAATCCCGGCTTGTGCAAGGAGCTGAAGCAGCCATTTTTAAATCTTTAGAATGGATCGGGATTGTGCCCGATGAAAGCCCCCTCCACTTGGGACCTTTCGGCCCGTATCGCCAATCACAGCGGCTTGCCGTGTATGCAGAGCATGCTCAAACATTACTGGCTCGTGGTCATGCCTACTATTGTTTTTGCTCGAGTGAGCGCCTCGACGAGGTCCGAAAAAGCATGCAGGCTGCGGGCAAGCCCCCCATGTATGATAAGCATTGTCGTGATCTGGACATAACCGAATCACGCCAGCGCGCTCACCACGAGCCCCATGTAATAAGGCTTAAAGTGCCCGAGCACGAAACCATTGTTTTGCACGATGAAGTTCGCGGGGATATTAGTTTTGACAGTAGTGTCGTTGATGATCAAGTACTCATGAAGTCCGATGGGTTTCCCACGTATCACTTAGCAGTTGTTGTTGATGATCACACTATGAAAATCACCCATGTGGTGCGCGGTGAAGAATGGATTAGTTCTGCACCCAAACATGTGCTCTTGTACCGGTATTTCCAGTGGCCCTTACCCAAGTTTATTCATACTCCCCTACTGCGAAACCCCGACAAATCCAAGCTCTCCAAACGCCACGGTCACGCCTCTGTTTCCTGGTATCAAGAGTCCGGGTATTTGCCTGAAGCGGTGATTAATTTCCTGGCCTCACGCGTGTGGAATCACCCAGAGAGCAAAGAGGTGTATGGAATCGATGAGCTTATTAAACATTTTGATTTTACTGATATGCATATTCAGGGTCCCATTGTTGACCTTGATAAACTAAAGTGGCTCAACGGCCAATGGATTCGCCGACTCGATGATGCAGCACTTATTACTCGGCTCATGCCTTTTGTACCTGTCGGACTGGGGCAGGAATTGCTTGCACGAATCTTGCCGCTCATTAAAGATCGCTTAGTCACGCTCGCTGATATTGCCGAACTTTCAGATTATTTTGGGCACGAACCGGTGATCGAACAAGAAATACTCCTAAAACAGTCTAAACGGTTAACTGCCGATGTCCGGGCTTACCTCACGCAAGCGCGAGAAGTTATTGAAACTAATACTGCCTTCGATGCAGGGCATCTAGAAGCCACCCTTCGAACTCACCAAGAATCAAGTGGTTTTAATCCCAAGCAAGCCTTTATGACGCTGCGCTACGCCTTAACCGGCAAAACTGCCACCCCACCGCTTTTTGAGGTAATGGCAGTGCTTGGGAAAGCCAAGTGCCTGAGCCGATTGGCTCATTCAATGACGCTGCTTTCTTCCTAAAGGCTCACTCTTTCATCACTTTTTTCCTAGAGGATTTCATCCACTACGCAGTTGCTTTCGGCAACGTAAAGGTAAAAGTGGAGCCTTTCCCTTTTTCACTCTTCACCCAAATGTTCCCTTGGTGCCGCTCAATAATTTCTTTGCAAATATATAATCCCATGCCAAAGCCCTGAATTCCTTGTCGTTTATGGGAAGCCACTTGATACAAGCGACCAAAGATGAGCTCGTATTGATCGGCCTCTATGCCAATACCAAAATCCTGGACACTCACACTCAGCCTATCTTTGTCTTGATTCAGAGTAATCAGCACCGGCTGATCTTTTGGTGAATACTTAAGGGCATTAGAGATAAGATTACTCACCACTTGATAGATCCGGAACCTATCTGCTACAACCTCGGGATTAATGTAGCTAAGGAGTTGTAATCGGGAGGGTTTGGTCGGGCTTTGATACATTTCCATTACTTCTAGCATCATGTCTTTCAGGTTGAATGGCTCCCTATTTAACACTAGCTTACCCGTTTTTACTTTGGAAACGTCCAAGAGTTCTTCTACGATTTTTTGCAGCTTATCAACTTGACTCCCGATGCGATCTACTATTTTTCGGGACGGTTCGTGCTCACTGGTGACCAGCGTCCGCAACAAAAAGTTGTTATATAACTTCAGGCTGGTTAATGGTGTCTTCAGTTCATGAGACGCCATATTGATAAAATCGTCTTTTCTTTGTTCTAGCTCAATCTGATCGGTGATATCCTGAATAATCCAGGCGGCCGCGATAGTTTTATTTTTCTCGTTTTCGATTTTATTAAAACTAAGGTGAATATGTGCCTCACTGCCGTTTTCCTTCTTGATCACAAATTCCTTGTTGACTACCGGCACTCCCCGCTTGAACATGGCAAAAAAAGGAAAAATGGGGTTCTGCTCACTTTTCGTGGTGACTGGAGTTGCGGCAATAAGCGGCTTAGAACCCAAGACAAACCCCAGCGGAATTTCTTTACCCAAAATCTGGTGTGCTTTAGTATTCACCTGACTAATCACTCCCTGCCGATTGCTAACGATCACACCTACCGGAAGCTGCTCAATAATGGCGCGCAAACGGCGCTGACCATCAGCCTCTTTTCCAATCAGTAAATCGATCTTCTGTTTTAAACCTCCGATAATAGTGGTAATAATCACGTACAAAGCCGCTAATAAAAAGGTGGCTTGCATACTTGAAGACAATTGTGCTCCTGTATAACCGCGAGAGGCGATGATATAGAGGTAATATCCCACCGTCACCAGAGTCACAATGATGCCACCTTTAATGCCATCCCGAAAAGCGAAATACATAATCAGCGCCATAAACAGAAAAATGGCCAAAAAACCCACGGCATTAGGATTTTTAAGAACCACATGTGCTATAAATTCCACTACAACCACACTCATCAAGGTGGTAAACAAGGGAAACACGGCTGAATACTGCATAGTCCCCAGGCGATTCAAGGGGTTTAGATAGTCTAGAATTTTTTGTAGCATATCGGCTTTTCTTTGGACCTAGCACCGCTTTCGTTTAGCGAAAAATGGTGGTTTGCGGGGTTTCAGAGATAGCTTGTAGTCAAACGTCTTAGTAAACACTCCTGTATGATGTAAGTGTAAATCATTACCCGATAAAGTAAGTAAGTTTTGATGCAAAACTAGGTAAGAATCAGACGTTATAATGAGGCATAAAATATAGGGTGAGAGTATTGGAAGTATTTATTACCTGTTTCTTACCTAATTTTAGCTTTGGTTTACATTGCTCAACTATAGTAAGCCTATGACTCCACAAATCTTAATTGTTGAAGACGACGCCGACTTGCGAGGCTTTTTGCGCGACTACCTCTCCAAGCAAGGGTATCTCGTCAGAACGGCTGATAGCGGCACCAGCGCCATCGAAATGGTAGAGAAAACCGCCCCGGATTTGATTATTCTTGACTTGAATTTGCCCACAATCACCGGCGACGTGGTCTGCAAAGAAGTTAAAGAGAGTAATCCGGAAATTCAAGTGATTATGCTCACGGCCAAAGATGCAACCGCCGATGTGGTGCATGGACTAAGCCTGGGAGCTGACGACTATATC
The DNA here is from genome assembly GCA_964630135.1 of uncultured Pseudomonadales bacterium. Classification (GTDB taxonomy): domain Bacteria; phylum Patescibacteriota; class Microgenomatia; order UBA1400; family RBG-16-45-19; genus CAYYKL01. Next base: position 3,790 of record CAZVUJ010000071.1, read on the forward strand.
AAAAAGCCCTTTGATATTGATGAATTACTCATGAGGATTAAAACCCGCTTAAAACAAAAGCGCCTGGATTACGAATCTTTAACCTTGGCTGATTTGGAGTTTAATCCCCGGACCATGATAGTTAAACGGGCTGGCAAAACGATTAATCTAACCCCGCAAGAACTAAAAATTTTGGAATACTTATTGGCCAATAAAGGCAATGTCTTAAGCCGGGAAATGATTTTGTCCCGCTTATGGAAAACTAATCCCGATATAGAAACTCGAGTCGTTGATGTCTATATTGGCTATTTGCGCAAAAAAATCGACGCGGAACATGAGCAAAAACTAATTCACTCGGTGCGCGGCTTTGGCTATAAAATCGCCGCTGAAGAATAGACTCTCCTCCCGTTACTCATTCCTTACCTTGTTTCCAAATTACTATGCATCTTTTCCCCTAATGTGTGCCTATACACAAGAGAGGGGAGGTGATACATAATGACAAGTCAAAAGCAAAATTCACAACAGAATAGCACTAATACTGGTACTCGAGGCTTTGCGAGCATGAGCCGCGAAGATGTTTCTCGGATCGCCAGCAAAGGTGGTCGGGCAGCTCACCGCAGTGGCAATGCCCATCAGTTTACCAGTGAGGAAGCTCGGGAAGCCGGTAGAAAAGGTGGCCGCGCCACTCAAAGTAACGATCGATAATATCGTGAGTCTTTACGATAGTATCTGTGTTGAAAGGGGACTTGCTCCCCTTTCAACGTGCCCTAAAGGTTCCACTATATCCGAGTTCTTGATTACTGTTGTCAATAAGGCGGAACTTAAGCGCAAAGCAGAGGTAAACTGGGTAAATGATTCACCTTCTTTACTGATGCAAATTGTAAACTGCTCACCTTTAGTTTCGTGGGCATCCCAAAAAGTTCTGCCGTCATAAGAGGCTTCTGTCTCTCCTTGTTCCAATTTAATTTTGCATAAATACTCAAGAAGGATGTGCTCAAACAGATGAGCCGTCTCGGTGGTATAGATCTCTTGACAGAAGGGTAAACCTGCCGGATTGTCGCACTCCGCCATCAGTATTTGAGGCAAGAGTTTGGGGATTTCTTTTTTTAAGGCTGTTAAAGGCTCAGTGGTGCGCAGTGAGGGATGAATCCAAAAATGCACCACCCAATAGTCACTGGTATTATCTGCTAGAGCAAAGGTAAAGAGGTGCTTGATGCTGCGAGGACTCACCATCTACGTATTCCTTACACTATGTTTACA
>CAZVUJ010000072.1:0-5003 GCA_964630135.1 uncultured Pseudomonadales bacterium
GAAAGCCCTGCAAAAAGAAAAAGATAGCGACGCCAAAGACAAATTGAAAGGTGTTGAAGAACAGTTGGCTAATCTCAAAGAAGACCAAAAAACGCTGGCTAAACAATGGGAAGCCCAACAAACATTGCTGGGGAACTTAAGTGCGCTACGCAACGATATTGATCAAAAGAAAGCCGCCCTTGAGCGAGCGGAGCGCGATGTTAACCTGGACGAAGCGGCCAAGATTAAGTATGGCGATATTCCTGAATTACAGCAAAAGTTAAATGCAGCTCAAAAAGAATGGGACACTATTCCCGAAACCAAGCGCCTGGTTAAACAAGAAGTCAGCAGTGAGGATATTGCTGCTGTGGTTTCCCGCTGGACCGGTGTGCCCGTAACCCGTTTATTGCAAAGCGAAGCCACCAAGTTAGCCCATCTGGAGAAGGAACTGGGCAGGCGGGTGATTGGCCAGGAGGCGGCACTTGCCGCTATCGCCAACGCCGTCAGACGCTCGCGTTCAGGGATTGCTGATGCTAACCGGCCTATTGCTACATTTCTCTTTTTAGGTCCCACCGGAGTAGGCAAGACCGAAACCGCCAAAGCACTCGCTCAACTTTTATTTGATAACGATAAAGCCATCATTCGCACTGACATGAGTGAGTATAGTGAAGCGCATACTATTGCCCGACTTATTGGTGCACCGCCTGGGTATGTGGGCTATGACCAGGGTGGACAATTAACTGAAGCCGTTCGGCGTAAACCGTATTCAGTTGTGTTATTCGACGAAATCGAAAAAGCCCATCCCCAAATCCTCAATACTTTTTTACAGATTTTTGATGAAGGCCGCTTGACCGATGGACAGGGGAGAACGGTCAATTTCAAAAACACCATTATTATTATGACCAGCAACTTGGGTGCCAAGATTTTGCAGGAGGCGGGGGAGACGGTTGATGAGAAAATTCAGCACCGCATTAGCCAGCTCATTCGCGACACCCTACCACCGGAATTCATTAACCGCCTGGATCAAATTATTATTTATGAACCATTAAAATCCAAAGAATTAGAGCAGATTGTCGAGATTCAGTTAAACAGCGTTACCCAACGACTGCAAGCAAAATCTATTAGGCTCGAAATGAGTGATCAAGCTAAACACTACTTGGCAAAAGTCGGCTATGATCCGATTTATGGAGCGAGACCTTTGAAGCGCCTGATCCAAACCGAAATCTTAGATCCTTTGGCCCTTTTAATCCTGGAGCAAGATTTGGAAGGCAAAACAGTTGAGATTGGTGCTACGGAATCACGCTTAACCTTGCATCTTGCATAAAAGCTTTAGCCACCTACATCTTTGCCACACATTGAGGCAAACACGAGCAAGTGATGTAATAGAAGTCACATGAACAAGCATCTGTTTCTTTCCACTAACACCCAAACACAGACCCGTGGGAAAGATCCGCTTTGCTTTAGTTGAAAATCCAACACCAAAAACCAAAAAGCAAGCGGGTCACACACCCGCTTTTTTTGTCCTACGCTACGGCGAGAAAGGAGCAGCATGACTAAACCAGATTTATAAGCCAAATGAGTGTGTTACCCAAGTTCACACGGTCTTGGTCATCTATTAGTAGTAGAAACGTGTATAAGGGGAGAGTTTTCATGAAACCAGATCTAAACATCAGCATGTTAGCCTTGAGCGCTATAGTTAAAGCTAACGTTGATGCCCAAACCAAGGCAGCCTTATTCCGCCAATCAGTGTTTCAAACCTCTCTCACCACAAAAAACCTATCGTTATCCCAAAAGGCTAACCAAAAGCTGGAGGAGCTGAAATATTCTCTCGCTGCCTCACTGCAGCAGCGGACCCTTTTATACCCTTAATATTGCTCCTAAATTCGGCTATAATCGCGGGAGCTTATTAGTAATGGGATTAGTTCATGTCCGCTTCCAGCCGATTAACTACATCACAGGTGGCTCACATTGCTAAACTGGCTCATGTAGATGTAAGTGAAGAGGAAATTGAGGTATACACCAAGCAACTTGCCGCCATCACCGACTATATTGCCCAACTAGACGAGGTGGATGTTTCTCAGGTGCCACCCACCTTTCAAGTCATAGACGGCACCCACAACATTTGGCGGGATGACGAGATCAAGCCAGGATTGTCTCAAGCCGAAGCCCTGTCACAGGCAAAGCGCACCCACCGCGGCTTTTTTGTAGTCAAGGCACTCATCAAGGAGCCCAAATGAACTCGATTGAACCGACACATAGCATTCTAAACTTGGTCGATGCGCAGGGATCACTCGCTTTCAAAGACCTCTACTTAACCAAGGACATTCCCACCACCGCTGGCTCCCGGTTACTCGAGAATTACACCGCCCAGTATTCGGGCACCGTAGTCAAACGGTTGAAAAAAAGCGGCGAAACTATCCACTCCAAACTGAATTGTGATGCCTGGGCCCATGGCTCAAGTGGCGAAAATTCAGACTTTGGACCTACTTTTAATCCCTGGAACTTTGACTTCACTCCTGGTGGCTCCAGCTCCGGCTCGGCCGCACTGGTGGCAAGCGGGGCAGTCAAGGCTTCAACCGGCACCGACACGGGCGGTTCGATTCGCTTGCCGGCCAGTTTTTGTGGCGTTACCGGCTTGAAACCCACCTATGGCGCGCTAAGTCGTTTCGGCATCATCGCCATGGCCAGCAGTCTTGATTGCCCGGGGTTTTTTGCTACCAGTGTAGAGGAAATTGAGCGGCTCTACCACATTGCCCAAGGCAAGGACCGGCGCGATGCCACTTCGTTTAGTGAGGGCAGGCAAACCTATGTGCAGCCCACAAAAACCGTCACCTTAGGTATTCCGGAAGAATATTTTGGTGAGGGTTTAAGTGAGGAAGTAAGGACAAGTGTCAACGCTGCCATAGACGTATATCAATCGATGGGTATTGAAACTACGTCAGTGCGCTTGCCTCACACCAAATATGGTATTGCCGTCTATTACCTCGTCCAAACAACCGAGGTGGCCAGCAACTTAGGCCGCTACGATGGCGTGCGCTATGGCGCAGGGAGAAGTGCTTTTGGCGCCGAAGCCAAGCGGCGGATCATGCTGGGCACCTTTGCCTCACAAGCCGGATATGCAGCTAAATTTTATGAAAAAGCAGCCAAAGTGCGCACACTCATTGTGCGCGATTTCACCGAGGCTTTTGAACAGGTGGATGCCTTGATTGCACCTGTTTCGCCCACACCCGCATTTCCTTTAGGCTCCAAAACCGCCGATCCATTGCACATGTATTTGTCTGATGTGTTGACGGTGAACATGAATTTAGCCGGTGTGCCCGCCCTAGCACTGCCCTGTGGTTTTAGCTCAAACAAACTGCCTATTGGCATGCAACTTATCGGTCCCCGCTGGAGTGAAGCGTTATTATTTGATTTAGGCAAACGGTATCAAAAAGTAACTGATTGGCACACAAAGAAAGTAGGGTTTAGCGAATAGTGATTTGTGAAATGCTTGTTCACTCATCCCTCGCCACTAACACCTAACCACTATGAACTACGAACCTATCATCGGCATTGAAACCCACGTTGAATTGAAAACGCTGAGCAAAATGTTTTGTCCCTGCCCGGCCACTCACTTTGGCACAGAACCAAATACGCTAACGTGCCCCGTGTGCTTAGGTTTGCCCGGTGCGCTGCCCGTGCCCAACAAAAAAGCCATTGATTGGACCATTCACATCGGTAAAGCACTTGGCACTACCATTAACCTCGTTTCGAAATTTGACCGCAAACACTATTTCTACCCGGATTTGCCCAAAGGGTATCAAATTAGCCAATACGATCAACCCCTGTGTGAAGGCGGGGTGTTGGAAACCCCCATGGGCAGGGTGCGCATCACTCGCGTCCACCTCGAAGAAGACACAGGTAAACTCCAGCATACCGAATTAGAGGGCAAGCAAGTGAGCTTGGTTGATTTTAATCGCTCCGGCGTGCCTCTGGTTGAAATCGTGACTGAACCGGATATTACCTCTGCCGCTCATGCCAAAGCCTACACCCAAACCTTGCAAAAAATTATTCGCTTTTTGGGCGTGTCTGACGCGGACATGGAAAAGGGCAGCATGCGCCTGGAAGCCAATATTAGCTTGCGACCCCTCGGACACACTGGTTTACCCAGCTATAAAGTCGAGGTTAAAAACTTGAACTCGTTCCGGTTCCTGGAAAAAGCCATTGCTTTCGAAATTGAGCGACAAACTGAAATTTTAGACCGAGGCGACATTCCCACTCAGGAAACCAGAGGCTTTAGTGAAGCCAAACAAGCCACCTATGCTCAGCGAACCAAAGAAGAGGCCCAAGATTACCGCTATTTCCCTGAACCGGATATTCCACCCCTCATGTTTACCCAGCATGACATTGATTCGATGGTCAGCAGCATGCCCCGCTTGCCCCAAGACTATAAACAGGAGTTGACCGAAACATACGCCATCCGGCAAGACTATTTGGAACCATTAACTGCTTCGGCACCTTTAGCTGCCTTTGCCCTTAGCTCTTTGAGTCTGGCTACTCAGCAACGCATTGACCCCGCTAAGGTAGTCAACACGCTCGTCAATAGCAATGTGGCCATAGCTTCTTTGACACCAGCTCAATTTGTGGCCAGCCTTAAACCGCAATCAGCCACGGCAACCCTCTCGACCGAAGCACTTGAAACTGCAATTACTGAAAGCATTAAAGAAAACCCTGATTTAGTGGCGAAATATAAAGCCGGTAAAACCGCAGTGATTGGTGCATTTGTGGGCGATATCATGAAGCGCACCCACGGCCAGGCTGATCCGAAACAGGTAGCTCACAGCCTCGCACAACTTCTGCAGCAAGACTGAAAACATACGCTCACGCGCCAACTTTACTACAGGAGTTACACAGTGTCATTCCCGCTTTAAGCGGGAATCCAGGCTTAAAGCACATAGATTCCCGATGCATCGAGTCAGACTCGATCCTCGAGAATGACAAGTACAGGTGTGTAAGTTCTGTTTACTGGTTAGTATTCCATACTA
>CAZVUJ010000073.1:0-4972 GCA_964630135.1 uncultured Pseudomonadales bacterium
CCCGGATGATGCCCACGCCGTCAGCATATTTGTGGGATAACGGATGAGCCAAATCGACTTCGGGCAACGCCACATAGAGTTTGGTTTTGGTTTTAATATCCCGGATAGAGCGTTTGTGCGCGGGGAGCGTGAGCTTGAGTTGTTCAATCGGCAATTTGCCTGCATAGACTCTGCCGGTCGTGGCATCCACGGTAACCAGTGCGCCAGGCTTCAGTTTACGCACTGCTCCATTGGCTTGAATAATAGTGGGCAGCAAAAATTCACGGCTCAAAATGGCGGCGTGTGAACTCACGCCTCCCTGCTCGGATATAAGTGCTTTAGCGAGTCTCAAAAGTGGCGCTAAGTGAGGAGGCAGTCGTTTGGCCACAATGACAGCGTCTTCAGGCAACGTTACGGTCTTGTCGTGTACGTGCACCACCTTGCCGTAGGCGATGCCGGGGCTGGCAATCATGCCGATTGCGATGGGGTCGGGCAGCATGCGCCGCATGCCCTTTGATTTGAGCGCATTAGTTTTAATGTCTTTGGGCATGAGGGTGGTTATGGGACGGGATTGCAACAGATAACAGGTGTTTTTCTCAAAGGCCCACTCGATGTCTTGAGGATAAGTAAATAGCGTTTCTATTTTTTTACCCAGTTTTGCCAGGGTAATCACTTCTTGATCGGAAAGCTTGGGTTTTTCTGTCTGAGCGGACGGTACCGCTGCTTGTTTATGCCCCTTCTCATGAGGCAGGAGCATGAGAGTTTGCTTGGTAATTTCTTGCCGGGTCAAGCGCCATTCACTGGTGTTCACTTCGTAGTGGTCGGGGATCAGCGTGCCAGCCACAATTGACTCGGCTAAGCCCCAGACGGCTTCAATAATGGTTGAATTTCGATCATGACTTAACGGGTTGGCGGTAAACATGACACCAGATCGGTCAGCTTTAACGAGGGTCTGAACAATAACCGCCATTTTTGCGTCCGCGAATGAGTGTTTGTTTTTGGCACAGTAGTACAGGGAACGGGTGTTGTAGAGGGAGGCATAGCAGGCGCGAATTGCGGCATAGACGCTGCTTGGTTGTGAGGTTGCCACCGTGCTTGTAAATGCTCCAGCCATAGAAGCGTGAGGCAGGTCTTCGGTCATGGCTGAGGAGCGGACTACGACATATTCGCCTTTTGCCACCTCCAGTTTTGCCATTTCTTTCTCGACTTCGCTCTTGATTTCGGCTGGTAAGGTGGCATCGAGAATCAACCGCTTAATTTCCCGGCTGGCATCAAACAGAGAGGCATTATGGTTGGGGTTGAGGTGCGAGAGAATTTCTTGAAGGGGGCGGATGAGGTTATTTTCTTCGAGAAACTGATCGTAGCTTTTGGTTGTGAGGCAAAACGCTTTCGGCACAGGCAGCTTTGCCTGCATCATTTGGGCAAGCTGGTATGCCTTATGGCCCACGTCACCCTGAGTGGGCAGAGATGACCGGTTCAATGACACAACGGTTGTTGATTTTTCCATGGGCAGTGGTTACCAAATAATGACTACCTATTGATAGTAGCTGACTCATAGGGGCAAGTTCAAGAGCGATTTTTTTTAGCTAAGTACTCCAGAGATGTAAAGAAGGTACTTTATTCTGTGGAGTCACTACCGGTTGTTTGTTTGCTGTGTGGTGCGAGAGCATAAAGACGATGCAGCCAGCGAGGATAAGCCCCAAGCCACCTGAAAATGCCAGGATGATGATGGTAACGGGCTGGGGAGCAATGACTGGGGCAGAGTAATAGGATTCTCGGCTTACCTCATTGCCTAAGGGAAGCGGCGCGGCAAAGAGTTGAACAATAAGTATGGTTGGTTTATTGTCCTGTAACCCATAGGCAATACCAATGCCTGTATGAGCGTAGGAACTTTCCAGCATGTTTGTCTTGTGTGCCGGAGAATTGAGCCAGGCCTCGATGACTTTCTGGGAATCATTGAAGTCACGAGCCAAATTTTCACCCGCCTTAGCATAGGGGTAACCTGCGGCATCAATAAAGTGCCAAGGCGTCGTGCCGGAGTTTGGGTCAGTATGGTTCCAATAGCCGTTGTCCATCATGTGCTGGGCTTTGTGTGTGGCGGCTTGCTCCAGGGCAGGATTCACTTCCAAAGGTGCAATGCCCGCTTCTTGCCGGGTCAGGTTTACGAGTGCCAGCAAGTGAGCAGCGGAAAGACTGGTGGCTGCACCTTGGATATTGGAAGGGGGTGTACCCACTACCAGCGCAGCGACAAACAGGAAACCACTCATCGCTAAGAATACGCCCATTGCTACCATCAGCCTAAGCGGGCGCTTTATGGCAAACAGATTGGTGTGATATGGACGAGGAGGGTTAGCTTCAGAGCGCATAATTTTTTTAGCCTTCACTCTCATGGTACGCTATAGGGGCTTAAGGAAAAAAGTATGGGAATTGTTGATAAATTACTGCTCGCTCTGCTCTTAGTCCTGTTGCCGGTCGGGATTTTTGTGGCGGCGACGCTGACTAAACAAGCTGACTCGAAAACAGGAGGAGAAGGGACGCAAGATGTGGCCACGGTTGAGGACCTGAAAAAAATGCTCGAATCGATGCAGCAGCAACCAAAAGCTGTATCAAAGCCTGAAACGTCACCCATTGAGGTAACCAGTGTCATGTATGCGAGTCATTCGGGTCGCTTGCAGGTGGCCGGTCTTGCACCCCAGCCTCAGGTGGCCATAACGGTTTCGGCTACTGTCTTGCCGCCGGAGTCCTTGTTGACCCAGGAAATAAACGCTAGTGCTTCGGCTGACAACAATGTGCTGGGTCATGCAGTTGAAGTTAAGTCGGTTAAACCGGCAGCGGGGGGCAGCTTTGTGTATGAGTATTCCCTGCCGCGCAAAGAGGGTTTAGTGCAAGTTACCCTTCAGCAAGGTCAAGCGACTAAAGTAGTGCAGTTTGACCTTCAAGCCAACAAGCAAACCCTCTAACCTTTAGTAGGTTGGGATAATGGTATAGGTAATGGTGCCCGAATATAAATCGGCTGGTTGCTTATCGTTTACCTCAACTCCATAGGTCACATACACGTCAGTTCCGGCATCAGCGTTAGGGCTCATCATTACCGGTTGAGCACTACTGGTAATCCCCCCAAACAATCCTGCTGCACTGCTCCAATTCGCCACCCTTGTATCAGAGGTGTTTGCCCCTACCCATCCGGTATTGATGTTGGCGGTGGTGCCAGTAGGCTCGCTCCAGGTCGTGGGTTGATTCCAAGCAGCCACAAAAGGATCGATGTTATTGCCGGGGTAGTTGCCCTGCATATAATTAATCATTCTCACCGAAACGGTGTACCCATGCGCTGCATTGGTTGCGGCAGTGAGTTTATGAGCAATGTATTTGGGTATCCCGGAGGTGACACTCCCAAACGGCAGTGAGGTAGGCGTGCTTGCTGCTGAGGTGGTGATGCCGTTAGTGAGTGTGCCTGTATTTACCGCCTCAATCGCAAAGCTGATTTCAGGCGGGTGATATTCGGTTTCACTCAGGACCATGGCGTTGATGGCGCTGACTCGGGTGGCTACCGAAGCGTTATTAACGACACCAATTTGCAGGGCATTTAGATCAGGCAAAGTCCAGTTTGTGCTGGTATTGGGGTTTTGCTCAACCACTGAGCCAATCGAGAAGTAGGTGGCATCGAGATTTATGTTTTCCGCTTGACTATAGTCAGTGCTGTTGATTCTCAAAACTGTGGCCAAGCTAGACACAACCGACAAATCACGAGCCAACGCTTGAGTTTTCACCGCCCGCACTACCCCTTCAAGATTGGCGTTAGCAGCGCTTTCCAAATGGACTAGTTGTTGAGCCGTTGGAGCACTGGAAGTGATATAGGTGGTGTCATTATCAGCGGGGATATCGTCTACCTCCTGATAGGCATTCATTGCTTGCCAATCAGTGGCATCGCCATCGCCATTGGCATCTAAACGGATGACTTGGGGATCAAAGTCTAATTCTGCGGTCGAAACTACCCAGTCATCGAGATAGAATGTTCCGTTGGTAAAATCGTTTAGTTCACCTAACCACAGCGACTCAAAAAGATCCCCAGGTGATCCGCCGCCCAGAGTGGTAGCAGAGACATGGTTGCGATCATCTACCCAAAGATCAACTTCCTGACTCACCGCATCGGCGTGCACCTCGATTTTATACCAGTTGCCGGTGGAGAGAGCGACGGTCGGGCTGGTGGTGGCACCGCTCACCAGAAGGTTGCCACTAGTAAGCCTGAGTTCAAAGGTGGCATCGCCGGAAAACCCGGCTATATTGCCGATAGTTGAGCCCCACGAATGCACATACAGATACAACGTGAGCCACACTTCTTGAGTTGCCAAAGCACTTCGGTTGGGTTGCACTAAACGCACATACTCTCCGTCGGCAGAACCAGTGCCGTCAAACTCAAGGGCGTATTCGCCACTGCGTTTGGTACCCGTGACAATGGAGATTTGATCAAGCGTGCCACTTCCCGATTCCGTGTTCCAATCATAGACGTCAATACCCGAGTCACCGTGGGTAGGGCTTTCATCCCCGTGTTCAAAGCCGCCAAAATTCATAACGGTCGCCGAAGCTTGAGTTGAAAAAAAGAGAAATAATGTGACCACGGTGAAACAAACAAACACACGTTGCATACTTATACATAATATCAGGTATGCCCTGGATGCATAAGAAAAGCAATTCACTTACTAGCACAAATTTCGCACTTTGTGTTTGTGTCATCTTTAAGCCTGCCCAAGAGATCCCTGCGGTATAATCTTATCTAGTGCTAATTACGAAATTGACTTCAAGGAAAGAAAACCTTGTTGTCATTCCCGAGGAGGCAGCGAAGCCGAGTTAGACTCGGCGAAGCGTGCCTGCATCGGGAATCCAGGGGTTAGTAGTAATAATACTGGATCCCCGCCTAAAGCGGGGATGACAATAAACACTTTATTGCCAGATATAAACCTCGTAATTGGCACTACTTATGACGTCATCCCGAGTC
>CAZVUJ010000074.1:0-4970 GCA_964630135.1 uncultured Pseudomonadales bacterium
TATATCATGAATTTATTAACAAATTTTATAAACAAGTTGAGCTCGTTCAAAAAAAAGTTCAAAGTAACCTCTCCGAACACGCAGATACTGCTTTTGGTACCTTTGTGACCGTGGCCCGTGACCCTGGTAGTGGGGGCAAGCCCATTGCCCAGTTGCTGGCAAAAAAACTCGGCTATGAATTTTACGATGACAAACTGCTGCAAGAAATCGCTTCATCCGCCAAACTGCGCAAAGATATTATTGAGCGAGTTGATGAGCGACAGCGGACAATGGTGCAAGACATTGTGCATCAACTCATAAATCCGGATTATGTCTCAGAACAGAAGTATCTCAAACATCTCTATCGGGTCGTGTTGAGTCTGGCTCATAAGGGCAATGTGGTGTTGCTGGGTAGAGGCACGAATTTCATTGTTCCCCGAGGCACAGGGTTTCATGTGCGCATCACCGCCCCCTACCGAGTGTGTGTGGCACGAGCGGTGAAGCACGAAGGGGTTGATTACCAAAAAGCCCGGGACATCATTCGTAAAGTCGCGGCTGAACGGGCAGGTTTTGTCAAACAATACTTTGGCAAAGAAATTAAAAGCCCCAAATACTATGATTTAACAATTAACACCCAACATTATAGTGTGGAAGAAACAGCTCAACTCATCGAGCTGGCATACACCATGCGGTATGCACAAAACAAACGTTAATGTATCACACTTGATGTTTTTTCTGTTTCAGGGAGCAGGTACAAGTCTTGATTGTATCCGCCTGTGCCTACAAAGGTGGCCTGGCCATTGATGATAGCCTGATAGGGCAAGCAGAAAGGGCATGACGATCCAGAACGTTTACAAGGAAAGCGTTGTAACTTCCTCGCCAATCTTATGTCTTGAGCAATTTTTAGAATATCCGTTTCTGCTTGCTCCAGATTAGGCATCTGCTGCTCTCTGGGATTCGGATCAAGTCCCAAATACCAATAACTCGTTTTTTCAACCTGCCTTTTTTGTACATGTGAACTAAGAAGAAGATAAATGGGTAATTGCAAACTCTCGCTCTCTTGCACCGACTTACTTGTTTTGAAATCAATAATATGGACGCCGTCAGTGTCAGGCAAGTATTCGAGCCAGTCAATTTTGCCACATAACTTAATTTGATCAGTTTCGCTCAACCAATAATGAGGCAAGGAATCAGTGAGTTTAATTGCCAGGTTTGCTAAGGGCCCCGGATTTGATTGAACCCTTTTTAGCATCTGTTCGCCTCGTGATTTGTATTCTGTTTCCTGCGCTTCACTGGTAAAACCACCCAGCGTTCCCCTTACCGCTTTCCATTTCTCCTGAAACCTATCCAGAATTGATTTGGTAAAGCGCTGGTTTGCTGGCAATGCCGACAGTTCTTCCAGAACCTCGTGCACCACTTGGCCCAGAGCAAGAGATGGGCTCACCGTCGAGATTTTATGGTTTGTTTTTGGGTCTTTATAGACGTTAGCGTAATAATATGACCTGGGGCACTGGAGATAATTCTTGATTGAAGAAAAAGAAACCCAAGTTACGCCTGATGCATTTATCATAGAGTGATTACCCATTTTGATGGGGCTCATGCTGCGTGTAATCTTATACTGCACCTCGCTTTTTTAACGTGAGGGCACCATAACCATACCACACATGACGAACAATACTACTAAGCATCATGTAATGGCAGCAGGCATCATTTTTGGAGGCGTGATCTTGGTGTTGCTCGTCTATTTGATCTCCTTACTGTCGTCACAAGAACCAGTAGTTCAGAACGAAATGGTTACGGCCATACCCTCTACTTCCTCTGCTTCTGCATCTCCACTGCCTTTTATAACACTAACACTCGATTCAGTGTTTGATGAATATATTGAGAACTCCGGTCCCAGCGCGTGGACATTAGTAGTGGGTGGCGATTATAATCCAGGCAGGCATGTGAACATGGTAGCCACACAGCAAAATAGTTTTGGCTTCCAACTGGCCAACCTCACGGAGTTATTTAGACGTGCTGATATTGCCCTGCTTAATCTAGAGGGTGCTTTAGTGCGAGATTGTCCGCTTGTTTCCGAGGGAATGAAATTTTGTGGGGATATCAGGCATATTGAGAGTCTGGTGGGTGCGGGAATTGATGCAGTCAGCTTAGCTAATAACCATAGTCTTAATTATGGTCAAAACGGCTTAGATGAAACCAAGAGTTACTTACGGCTAAGCTCACTTGCCTCTGCAGGTTTTGACGAAACCATGCTTTTACCCGTTAGGGATCAATTTAAGGTAGCAATTATTGGCATCGATACCACCCTTCAGGAAAGAAGTCGTCAAGACATTACCGATTTAGTTAGGGCTGCTCACCAACAATCTCCCATCGTTATCCCCTACTTTCATTGGGGTAGCGAATACACGCATGATCCGACTCCCGCTCAAAGGGAATTAGCTCACTCAGCCATTGAGGCAGGTGCCGCTCTGGTCTTAGGGAGTCATCCGCATTGGGTTCAGGGAGTGGAAATCATTGGTAACAAACTAGTCGTCTATTCACACGGAAACCTTGTGTTCGATCAGTTCTGGTCAGAAAAAACCCGCCAGGGAATTGTAGGGGAATATTACTTTCAGGGAGAGAAGCTGGTGGATGCGCGCTTCCGACCCATTTACCTAGGTGAGGGATATAAACCTTATCTAGTACAAGGTGAATCTGCCGAAGCTGTTTTAAGCCAGATGCAGCAAGCTTCAGAAAGGTTATGAGTCTATGCATAAATCTAAAAGAGAAGCCAAAGTTGTTGGGTTACAAGCGTTTACTGCACATTACCAAAAGATGACGCGGTCGAAGCATGAACTTGGTGCGTTGCTCGAATCGCTGGTGCAAAAAAACACGCCCTGTATTTTAGTTAACCCCGATCACCTTAATGAGCTTGCTCAGATATGGCACGAAAACGGTTTAAGCGTCGAGCCCCTGGACTGGTTCTCGAATGCTTTCACTTGGCCGAAAGAATTACCCTTCCCAACTCCACTTCCCGGTCACGATAAGCATTGGTTCTACTTGCTTAACCCTGCTTCACTGCTGCCGGTAGTAGCACTTGACGCTCAACCCGAGGAAGTAGTGCTGGATGCTTGTGCGGCTCCCGGGGGAAAAACCCTGGCAATATCCTGGAGTTGTGCGGCTAAAAATAGTACCTTAGTGGCAAATGAGTTGTCTCAAAAACGGTATATTCAGTTAAAAAAAGATATGCAAATGTATGGCCTAGAGCAGATCGAGATTGCACATATGCCGGCAGAAATAATTGCCGTTAAAGCACCAAACGCGTTTGATAAAATTCTCTTGGATGCCCCATGCAGCAGTGAAAAACACGTGATGCAAAACCCCAAAGTGCTTAATTTGTGGACGCCCAAGAGAATCTCTAAGCTCGTGGAGAGGCAATACCGGCTCATAATAAGTTTGATCAAGGCTCTTAAGGTGGGCGGCATACTGCTCTATGCTACCTGTGCCGTAAATACTCAGGAAAACGAGGGGGTGGTTAGTCGAGTCTTAAAAAGTATGCGTGGCGCAATCGAGTTGATCGACCTCTCCTTCTTGCCAGCTATCGGGGCTCCAGGGATCGAGGGTACTTACTCCTCTGGTTTTGAACCTGGTAAAGTGAGACGAGTAATGCCACACAAACACATTGGTTTTGATCCCATGTTTATCGCGGGTTTTAAGCGAGTAAGCTAGAGTGCTGCCTTGCTTTATGGCTCAAGCCTAGCTACGATAGAATGACTTTCGAGAAAGCACGTGAGTCCTGTTACTACACAAACTATACGCATGGGCAAAGACATGATTGTGTCCTATAGTATCAATGCTATTCACCTAGTTAATCAAACTAATAGGTGTGTTGCAGGAAGCATATGAGCCAGGAAAAGCCTTCCCTATCCTTTTCGGTAATTATTACCACCAAGAATGAGGCTCTGGGCATTACGCAGCTGCTTGGTTCTTTAATTAAACAAACACACACACCGAACGAAATAATTATTGTGGATGCGCAGTCGAGCGACGAAACCCTTGAGCGTATACGAGACTGGAGTCAATATCACCCCCAAACTAGACTTCAATTGATTGAAGCGGGGCACGTTAACCGTTCACAAGGTAGAAATAAGGGAATTGAAGCTGCCTGTAACGAGTGGATTGCGGTGACTGATGCCGGTTGCCTGGTGGATATCGATTGGCTGCATGCCTTCGCCACCACGATTGGTAACAAACAAGCAGTTGATGTGGTGGGTGGATTCTATTTACCCTTGACAAAAACAATTATTACACGCTGTTTTGCCTGGTTTACGGCGACTGATCCTCAGGACCTCAACACCAAAGGCTTCTTGCCTTCATCGCGATCAATTGCTTTTACTAAAAAAGCCTGGAAAAAGGCGGGAACTTACCCTGAACACCTCACCACCTGTGAAGATCTGGTCTTTGCTAAGCATTTGAGATCGGTGGCCTGCATGGTTATTAATCCTAAAGCAATCGTCTATTGGCATCCGCCGGCATCATTTCGTCAGTTTTTCAAGGCAATTGCCGGCTATGCGCGAGGAGATATGGAAGCCAGATATCGCCCGCACATGCAGCGCATTCATACTGTATGGCTTCGGTATTTCTTTTTTCTCTGGGTTCCTTGGCTATTCGTGCTTTATCCTCTTTTTCCTTTGTGGAAATTTCGCAAGCGGTTGAGGCGGTTGGCAGCGCACAAAGGAGAATATTATATGGTATTGCCCATTGTTCAAGTAGTTACAGACATAGCGGTGATGGTGGGCTCTCTGCGAGGGCTACTTCGCTTCTAAGCTTGTGTCCACACACCGATGTTTGTACAGCCAATGGGCGTTCGCACACCAGACATCAGCTACGACTATAGCCACCCATTCTTGCGCACCATACGTGTGTGGGTTCCCCTTTTCCCCTGAGGAAACTTGACCTCATCAGCATAAAACGTTAGCCATGGGTCTTGGTAGATGAGCTTTTGTTTG
>CAZVUJ010000075.1:0-4903 GCA_964630135.1 uncultured Pseudomonadales bacterium
TGCCGTCGGTTTCATGGCTTTAGTGGGCGTCGCCTGGGTTACTGAATCCGGTTTAGTGATGGTTTTAGTTGCTTTTTTGTCTGTTGCCTTATCTTTCTGTTTTTTGGCTTTTGCACTCACTTGAGGGATAACCACAGTTTTTTTATCGACCCACTCAAGTTGCACCATCTCGGCTTGGTCACCTCGGCGAAAGTCGGCCTTGATAATCCGGGTAAAGCCAGACGTTCTTTGTTTAGTAAGGGGCGCCAAATCGTTCACTAGTGTACCTACCAGTTCGCGTTTAGTCAAAAACCTGGCTATCATCCGCTGATTATGCACATCACCCACCTTAGCTTTGGTCATAAGCTTATCCGCCATAGCTTGCACTGACTTGGCTTTAGCCATAGTCGTAGTAATCGAACCATATTCGACCAAGCTGGCCATAAGGTTGCGAAATAGGGCTTTGCGGTGGTTATGATCGCGGTTAAGCTTGCGACCGAAAACGTTATGGCGCATGACATTACTCCGATAGTAAATCGACTCCTTTTTTCTGCAGCGCTTCACGCACGGTGTCGACCGACTTTTCGCCTAAGTTTTTCACTTTGGCGATTTCTTGATGGTTGGCATGCGTCAGCTCTTTAACCGTTTTATAGCCACCTTTTCGCAGGGCATTGGCAATGCGGGTCGGCAGTTCCAGCTCCTCGACGGTTAACCGAAAGACTTCGTCTTCGATTGTGGCACTCAAAACCGGAGTTGAAGCCGCTTGGGACACAACCGGCTCATAGACTTGTTTAAAGTGATCCACTAAGATGCGGGCTGCCTTTTCCAAAGCTTCTTGAGGTTTAATCGCCCCGGTCGTCCAAATATCCATGAGCAAGTTATCAAAATCAGTTCGCCGGCCAACGCGTGTGGCTTCGATTTTGTAAGCGACCCGGCTCACGGGTGAAAAGGAAGCATCAACCGGAATTTCTCCCAATTTTGGCGCTTGATCTTCAGCAGCCAGACGATATCCTCGGCCACGCGAGATGGTCATTTCGACCGAAAGCTCATTCTTTTTGTCTGCCAAAATAGCTAAATGCTGCTCGGGGTTGGCTAAGGCAACTCCTGGTTGCAGAGTAATGTCAGCTCCCGTTACGGTCTTAGGACCCTTGGCGGACAAGGAAACTACCACTTCGGTAGTGCCCTCAGCTTGAATCATGAAGTGCAATTCCTTGATGTTTAAAATCAAATCAACCACATCTTCTTCCATGCCCTCAAGCGTCGTGAATTGATGATGCACCCCGTTAACCACGACTTTAGTTACTGCCGCTCCCTCAATGGAAGTCAACAGCACACGGCGAAGGCTAACACCCAGTGTATGACCGTAGCCTTTTTCTAAAGGGGCAATACTAAGTCTGGCGTACTTGCCCTCATCGATCACCGGGGTAATCGTAAATGTTGGTTGCAGCATGGTTGCTCCTTTCTTCAAACGTAAAGTAGTTGTGTCCCGTTGCTTTCTGTCCATGCATGTAGAAAGCAACCTCTGTTTCAACCACCGTTTATATTAGCGTGAGTAGTACTCCACGATTAAATTTTCATCGATTTGAGCATCAATATGATCTCGCTCGGGCACTGAAGTGACCTTGCCCACATGGGCTTTGCGCTCGAGCCAATTAGGAACATTGGATGTTTGCTCCAGCATTGAGGCAATGGCGGGGATTTTAGTGGCCTTGGCAGTTAGAGCAATAACATCCCCGATACTCACTTCATAGGACGGGATATCTATTTTTTTGCCGTTGACGGTCACATGACCGTGCGACACCAGTTGTCTGGCAGCTGCTCTGGTGGGGGCCATGCCCAGGCGATAGAGTACATTATCGAGGCGCAATTCCAGGAGGCGCAAAAACTCGATACCCGTAGCCGCTGGATTACGTTTCGCTTTTTCCATATAGCGCCGGAACTGTTTCTCTAAAATGCCGTAAATATACCGGGCTTTTTGCTTCTCTAATAGCTGAATGCCAAAGTTTGATTTTTTGCGAGTGCCCTTGCGGCCGTGTTGCCCTGGGGGAATGTTAAGACGGCGCTGCAGTTTTCCAGCGTTGGTTTTCAAGCCCAAGTCAACCGCAAAGCGACGGGCAATTCTGTTTTTGGGACCTGTTTCTCTAGCCATAATAATGCCTTATGTAACACCGTAACTTAACGATTATGCTTTTTCTTCCTGGGACGTGTGCCATTGTGAGCCAAAGGCGTCACATCGGCAATCATAGTGATGCGATACGGTGCCGCTCGAAGCACCCTCAACGCAGCATCCCGACCGGGTCCAGGACCTTTAATATAGATTTTAATTTCATGCAAACCATAGGCAGTGGCCTTTTCCAAAACGTCCTCAATGGTTTTGGTGGCCGCATAGGGGGTTGACTTGCGCGAACCCGTGAAGCCGACTTTGCCGGTTGAGCTCCACGCAATCACATTCCCTGCCATATCAGTGACTGCTGCCAAGGTATTGTTGAAGGTGGCCGTGATATACAGGTTACCTTTAGGCACACTGCGCAATGGTTGTTTTGATTTGGTGAGTGGTTTAGTGACTGCCATAGCTTATTTTTTGGTTTCCTGTTTAGCCATTTCATCTTTTTTCATGGCACCGACAGTCATGCGCGTCCCCCTTCGGGTGCGGGCATTGACTCGGGTGCGTTGACCCCGCGAAGGCAAGCCAGCGATGTGTCTGGCACCGCGGTAGGAACCGATGCGCTTCAGGCGCTCGACATTTTCCCTCAGGAGCGAGCGCAAATTACCCTCAACTTGCACGTGTTCCAAAGCTTTTTGCAGCGAGGCGATTTCAGTTCGGCTTAGGTCGCGCGCGCGCTTGTCGGGGTTGATGTTTGATTCTTTCAGGAGGTTTTTAGCTCGATGGGGTCCAACGCCATAGATATAGGTCAGCGAAACCTCAATGCGTTTGTTTTCCGGTATGTCGATACCCACTAACCTTGGCATACGATCCTTTTTCTTTGATTAACCCTGTCTCTGTTTGTGACGCGGGTTTTCGCAAATAACAAAAATCACACCATGACGGCGGATGATTTTACAGGTTTTACAGCGGCGTTTAATACTCGCTTTAACTTTCATACGTGTGCTTTTTTTAATATAGATAAGCGAATCTAAGAATGACTTCAAAGCCACTCCCCGTTTCGCGGTTTTTTGCAAACACTGCGGCTACTTGGTTCGGAAAGTAATCCGTCCCCGGTTATTATCGTAGGGCGTCATTTCAACCTTAACTCGGTCTCCAGGCATCACCCGAATGCGATACAATCTCATCTTGCCACTTAAGGTACACAAGATTTCTCTGCCGGCAAAATCCTCCGGACTTGAGTCATCCAGCTTCACGCGGAACATCGTATTGGGCAGCGCCTCAATGATATCTCCCTCAAAAACATCAACTTGCGGTTTAGCCATAGGTTTAATGGTTTAATCGCTTTCTTTCAGAGGAATGTATCATGTATGTTTCACGCTTATATATAAAGACAAAGGGTATTCTACCAGAGTCCTTTCTGGGTAACAAGGTTTTGTTTTCTCGAACAGATATGGACAAAAATATACTACCAACGATAACGAACTTTTTGAGAGTACTCAATAACTTCAAAGCCGTCGTTCTTTTTTTCAGCAACAAAACGTTTGTCTAGCGATGTTATCGAATCATCGGGTATATAGTCCTCATGCATCTCAATGACTAACTGATTACCAGAGCGATACTGCTTAATTGTTCCTCTAAATTCACCTTCGCTACCTGCAAAAGAGATAATATTCTTCAGCAAACCGGTTTCTGTTTTTCCTTTTAGATGAGCTTTTGCTTCATCATTCCACTTTGAGAAGTCTACTTTCTCATACTTCGGTGAAGTTATGGTAAAAAATACAACCAGCAAACTCGCTAAACTTAAAGGAATTACGAGCAACGTTTTCTTCACAATATTAGTATATCAAGAATCTCCAAAGAGTTTAGAGAGCTCCCAGCTAAACATGACTTCAAGAAAATTTCTTATGGGCTGTAAAGCGAGCATCTCTCAGGGTTGAGTAGTGTTTACGTTGACGTCGATTTGCTCGGGCACGCTAATCGAGGGCACTTGGGGAGCGCTCACGCGGCGCAGCGCTGGTAGTCCAAAATAAAGCAAGAGAAATACGACGGCAAAAAGCGCCAACACTCCCGCTATCATACCTAAAGCATTGCTGCTTTCATCCCGAGTCGCACCTGAATTAATGATCACTGGATCGGCCATAGATACTCCTTGCCTAACTTCCACGCACTACTACTTTCTAGCGCGAGTTTAATAATAACCATATAGTAATCCGAGTTCTTCGTTGGCCCATGGAAAGAGCGTAAGAAAAGGGTAATAAAGACCTTGCCTTAGGTTATTCTTAAGATAGTTTTGCTACACTTGTCATTCTTTAGGGGAATTAGTGTGGTATGCGCCTCTCTCGCCCGAACTTCCTAGCTTTGATAGGTGTGAGTATAGTCCTTGTTATCGCAGGCATAGGGTATTGGCGCAGTCGCACAGCCTCGGTGAGCGGTGCCCCACCCTACAATATCGAACCGGCGGCCAACGAGAGCACTAATCCTTGGGATTTGCTTGAAACCTGGAAACGGCCTGAGGGCCCCGCTCGAGTGGGTTTGCAAGTCGGGCATTGGAAAAACGAAGAAGTTCCCCCAGAACTAGAGCGTTTGCTGGGCAATACCGGTGCAACTGGCGGAGGCAAAGCCGAATGGGAAGTCAATTATGCTATTGCGAGCCGTGCGGCTACATTACTCGAAGCTCAAGGCGTGATGGTGGACATTTTGCCAACCACTGTGCCTAAAGAGTATTGGGCAGACGTCTTTTTAGCCATTCACGCCGATGGCAACGTGGACAGCTCATTATCAGGGTATAAATTTGCTTCTTCATGGCGGGATTACACT
>CAZVUJ010000076.1:0-3081 GCA_964630135.1 uncultured Pseudomonadales bacterium
ACATTGTGGCAGAAGTATTAGGCTAAAGCAATCTCACTATTCTCTGAGGAGAGGTAATGACATCACGCTTGATGGTTCAGGCAGCTCTTTCAACTTGTTACGATTGTCCCACTCCTTGACATATTGGCCAATCAATTTTGTGGCCAATTCTTCATTAACCGGTACAGGTCTTCGATTATTATCCTTCCCGTATAAACTGGTAATACTTACCGTTTCACCGTCACCACGCCTAATAAGTTCAAGAACAGCTAACGGGTCTTTCAAGGCTCGAGGCCCCTCTGTGGTTAAAATAACTGGATGTTGTACAAAGGAGAAAACTTGATCCCCTGAGCCTCCATCTATATATAGAGTTGCGACTACTTCCGCATTCCTTGTTGGAAAGTTTATATCATCAGCTATACCTCGATTAGTCCCAATCTCTGGAACAGTAAATTTATCTCTTAATTTGGCAGCCAATTCTTGCAAACTTGCCATATATCCTCCGCTATTTTTCTGAATTTATAGCACGAAAAAGAGCCATGATGCAATCGGGAAAATTGCTGACCCACTCGCACTTCCTTCCCCCGTCATCCTGGATCCGCCGGCTGGCGGAGATAGAGCCTGTCCTCAACTTGATTCAGGAATCCCGTTGATGGTCTAAAGATCCCATAATGACTTTCGAGTAAAGTGCGCACGCCCTATTTGCTCTATGCATGGCCGCAGTGGGGGCAAAACCGCAACATATCTAATCGAAGCGCTTGACATTGAGCGCACTTGCTACGCAATTTTTTGCCACATTCGGGACAGAAATTTTGGCTTAATGAGAGTGGTGTTTCGCAGAACGGGCAGGTATTTTTTTTGAGGCGCCGTTTTTGGACGCGTAAGGGATGGAAAATTTTTCTTTGAAGGAGATACACCGAGCCACCGAAGATAACGATAACCAATACCATGCCTACGTAAAAGATAAGAATGCGCAATAGGGCCGTTTTTTGAATTACTTGCCATATTGTTGCCAAAATATCAGCCAGAAAGAGTGTCCATATATAACTTAGAGAAATGCGGGCTAATAAAATGGCCGAAACGGCAACGATGGGCACCACGATACGCGTGTAGGGGCTATCTTGGTATTTGAAACGCCAATAGAGTTTGAATGATAAGAAAAAGATGGGGATAACGAACGCAAGTTGGAGGAATAAGACTTTGAGGCGATAAATTCCCCAAGTTCGGTTGTAGTCGTGGGTAATCTTCGCCCCAATGGTTTTGAGTTTGGTTTCAAACGGAACCAATAATTGCCGCTCTGTTTCAATTGAGGTAGTGAGTTCAGTGATTCGAGCTTCAGTTGCGGCGATAGTGGATTCAAGAGAACTAATATCGTTTTTGAGGGAATCATGCTCATAGAGAGAGGAGGTGTTAGCCTGAACTTCCTGCAGGGAGAGGTCATATTCCCGTTGTTTTTCGAGTAAATCCCGACGCATCTCAACGAGTGAGTTTTGTTCGTTTCTCAGCTGATCAGAGAGAGCGTCTTGAGTCATTTTTGCTTGTTGATAGTGAGCATAGGCTTGAGGAGCATCATATTTTTTTTCTAAGGCGCTGAAGCGACATCCGGAGTCAGAATCGTACGTAACATCTCGATACTCATACGGGCTCAAGGGATTAGAAAATTCTTTAGGAGTGGAATGAGGGTCAGTAAATTGCCATAAACATGAGGAGATGGGAGAGGGAGTGGTAAGAAGACGATAGATGTCGCTCAAGCCTCGCCAACCCAGAAACAGGAGTAAGAAAAACATAATAAGGAGAAGAATTTTCCCCATTAGAGGGACGGGCTTGTCTTCGATGGCAAAACCTTGCGTATCACTAAAAAATGCCTTTTTAGGAGTAAAGAAGCGTGTAAAACGAAACATAATGCATTGTAGTTAAAGCTCTAAGCGCAGGTATCACAAATAGCTTTGAACAGGATTAGAAATTCGCCGCGCCGATAACCGTCCAGGTGTCGGTGTAGTCGGTGGCGGCTTGCTTGATGGCGGTGAAGGCAACTTTGGCCACCATAGTGACGACATCACCAGCGGTGGAGCCATCGCTGATGGCAATTTCTTCATAGGTGGTTGAGAAGGTGCCGCCGGCATCGGCGTTGTTGCAGTCGTACTCGTCGTCGACGTTGACCGTGCCGGTGCCCGTGCCGCTGTCGGTCGTCAAATTGACATCGAGTTGATAAAAGTCTGAACCAGCCGTGATAGTAGTGCAGGCATCGTTGACCGTGCTTTGGGTGTCGATGGTTTCGCTGGTGGCAGCGGAATCCAGGCCAGCGTTGGCGCTTTTGAGCCAGGCAATCCAGCCGTTGCTGGCATTGGTGGCAATCGAAACGGTGACACCCGTGGCGGCATTGATTTGGGCCACGTCCAGATCGTCGGCAAAGCCTGTCGTGTTGGCGCCCAGAGCAAAGCTAAAAGTAGGCGGCACCGTGCCGGTGATAACAACTTGATCGTTGGCAATGATGCGGGTGGCGACTTTGGCAGTATCCTGGGCGGCGTTGGAAACCAAGGTGGAAATCGTGTGCTCATGCTGGCCGGTGCTGCCGGGGTTGTCGATGCCGGCTGTGATCAAAAAGCCATAGAGGGTGCCGGGAGTCATATTGCCGGCCGTCACGTCGACTTGCTGGCCACTGACCCCCGAGGCATTGGCACCAAGTGAGGGCACCGCCGTCAGAGATTCACCCTGATAGGTGGTGGGGATGCCCGTGGTGGTGGTTGTGATGTTGGTGTTTGTGCCATCAACCGTGAAAGCTGCATCGAAAATAACGCGAATTTCATCTTCATTGACGGTGCTGGCGGGCTTGATCACCACCAAGATGTCGTTGTCAGCCACACTAGCGGTCATGCGATCCAGGCGCATTGAGGCTTCAGTCAGGTTAGCAGCAAAGATGGTGTGAGGGAACATGAGCAGGGGGGCAATGGTGGCAAGAACAATAGCTACGACGAGTGAGCCGGAAAGGGGAGTTTTTAGGTGTTTGACGATGTGTTGGACAGGTTTATTCATAGCCAAAAAACAGGTGGTTGCACCCGATACCTCATTACAACACTATATTGATTTGCGAGTCAAGGAGCG
>CAZVUJ010000076.1:3181-4895 GCA_964630135.1 uncultured Pseudomonadales bacterium
CTGGATTGAATCCACCTCCAGTTGTCGTACGGTGCTGTCATCCTGATCCCCCCAGTGAAACTTAAAGAGAAGCCTGTCTGTCGACAGACAGGGATCAAGTGACAAGCGAAAAACAATGCGATGCTCGATCCTTCACTTGGCTTTAGCCAGGCTCAGGATGACTATATGAAGGTTATCAAGGCGATTAGGCAATTTCTTTGTTATCCGTCTTTAAGGCGATAGATTGAGCGATATACTACTGCACCAGCGCCTCAATCACATGGTTATAGTTGAAAATGTTGTAATAACCGAGAGCGATTTTCTGTTTCACAAATACGAGATCCTCTACATTAACCACGCCGTCACCGTTGTAGTCGGCGGTTAAGGAAGATGGCGGCGTCGGCGAAGGGAAAGGAGGGGGAGTGGAGGTAGGGGGAGGAGTTTCGGTGCATGAATCGCTGTCGGGATTAGCGCGCAGACGACAGGCGCCGCTAGCAAACGTGGCTGAGCGATAATAGAGAGCGCCACCACGCACAAAATATTGGTCTAACTTACTGCTAACGATCTGTCCGGTAAAAGAAGCAATCAGCCCCTCTCCCACGCCATTCATATTACTGGTCACCTCTTGCCAGGGAGCACTCCAGTCATTGATATTGTCGTGCGTATAGACTTTCCCGTCGCGCACTAAATGTTGATGAATTTGTGAACCCTGAGCCAGGTAGCTGCTAAAACTGGTGATGGTGCCACTGCCGACGCTCTCCACATTGCTGGTGACATCCTGAAACCCTGACGACCAAGTGGAGCGGCGTTGCTGGTACCAAATGCGGCCACCACGAACCAAATATTGTTCGACCATTTCCTCGGGAGCAGTGTAAGCTTTGAAGCTCGTGATCGTGCCACTACCCACGTTTTCAAGATAATGAGTCACGTTTTCCCATTGAGTCCAGCCGGAGGCATTGCGTTCTTGATACCAAATTTGTCCCCCTTTGACCAAATGCTGCTCGAGAATACCGTTGTTGTCCCGCACCGCAAACGACGTCACCTCACCACTGCCGACACTGGCCACATTTGAGGAAACATTCTGCCACTGTGGCCAAGTGTAGAGCGCCCGGCAAAAGAGGTTAGCCTGGCCACAATCAGCGTCTTGGGTGCAGGAAGCGTTGCAGCTTGATGGTGGAGGAGGGCTGGGGCTAGGGGTGGGTGTGGGGACAAGTGAGCCATGGGCTCCAGGACCGCCATAGGCACCCATGTCTGAGCGGGAACCATCGGGATCGAGTAGGGCTGGATCACCGATATCTATACCGGGAGAGCCTGGTTGAAGATGAAAGTCGGTTTCGCTCACAAACAAGGGTCTTAATTTTACATTCCCCCAGGCTGTTAGTTGATTTGGATCCCAATAATCATTGTAATTAGCTCCATCGTTGGTTGAAGCATTGTTATAGGTCAAACGTTTCATGTTGTAGTTGTGTTCGGCCAGAATGCCACCGGCTCCGTTATTCGATGAAATGTTGTTGGTGATATAGCATGAGGTGGAACCTGTGCAATTAAGACCTGCATAGCGATTATAAGCAATTGTGTTATTGGTTATAGTGGTTGTTGCTGAATAATCTATAGCTATTCCATAAGTTTGATTCCCATGGATGGTGTTATTGGTTATGGTTGCCGTCGCTGTCTCATTTAGGTATATTCCTGAAGCTTGATTCCCGCTCAAGGTGTTATTGGTTATGACGGCTTG
>CAZVUJ010000077.1:0-4833 GCA_964630135.1 uncultured Pseudomonadales bacterium
ACAGCACCATGGCCTGTGAACCACATACGTAAAAAGAGGTCTGGCTAGAAGGTGAAATAAGGGAATTCAGATGGCTAGTCACTCTCCCCTGTAAGAATCGGTGGCGGTTGACTTCCTGTGACAAAGCGAGAGCATAGGAAAAATTCGGGTACTTAACCGTCAGCGCGTCAAACTCCTCTAGCCAAAACGCATCTGCCAGAGATCGCAAACCCCACAACAACCTAATTGGTTGCGATGGGCGGATTTGGTCAAGCTGATGCAGAATCATGCTGTGGAGCGGACAGATTCCCGAGCCAGTGGCAATAAAAACAAGGTGGTCGTCACTCGCAGCTTCACACCAAAACTGACCTGCCGGAGCCAAAAAGGTAACGATATCGTTAACAGCAATATTCTTTAGATAGGTAGAACCCGGACCGGCCGGCCGGGTATCAATGAGTAAATCAATTGATTCACTTTGTTGTGGGGGTGAGGCGATAGAGTAGCTGCGCTTAGCTTCAATCCCCGGTATATCCATAATGAGGTGTTGCCCCGCCTTAAACAAGAGTTCCGGGGGAGACTGCAGCGTGAGGGTAATCACCCGGCACTGGGGTGAGACAGTTCTAGTGTTGCTCACGCGAGCGGAAAATTTTTGAATTGCCATATATCTCAGGCGATTAAGTGCGCTTCGTAGCCGCTTTGCCGAATGTGTTTAACGATCTCATCGGCCCCAATAAGCGATGCATCAAATTCCACCTCACACACTTGCCGTGCATAGCTGGTGGCTACTTGCCTAATACCCCTTAGATCCTCCAGGTCAAAATCAATGCTTAAGGCACAGGCACTGCAGCGCAATCCTGAGAGTTTAAACTGTGCTTTTACCATTGAGCTCATAGCACCTCGATCACCCCACTATACATACCCATGGAGCAGGAAAAAGGGATGTTACCTGATGCTTGCGGCGTAAAGGTAATAAGTTGAGTTTCATTGGGTTGTAAGTTCTGCTTGATGCCCAGCGAGGGAATCCTAAAAGCTGCCGCACAACTGTACGCATTAACTCCAATCAGTTTTAGGGTCACCGGTGTGCCTTTTTTCACCTGAACTCGGTTAGGACTATAGCCAGCGGCAGTCACCCGAATTTCTACAGTTTGACTCGGTATTTTCTCATCGTACAGTTTTTCTTCTCTCACTTGAGCCACCGGTGCCTGACTGATGCCTTTGACTGCTTGATAAGAAAGAGGTAAGCCCCAAGCAACCAAACTGCCTTTAATCGAAGTTAACCCCACATAGACTACGGCCACTGCCGCAACTTTTATGAATTTTGCTTGCAGTGCACTGCTTATAAGAGAGCTTATACAACCGATGCCAAAGAAAAGGGGAATCGTTCCCAGGGTAAAAGCCGTCATAATAGCTGCCCCTTGCCCTGGATTGGCGCTGCTTATGGCTAGCGCCTCCATTGCCAGGGTGGTGCCACAGGGAATAAAGACCGTCATCGCTCCCAATAGTGCCGGCGCGAAGGCATCTTTTGAACGAGATTGATTCTTGACGAGCCGGGTTAAAAACTTAGGTGGCTGGATAATCACGTAGCGAAAAAGAGGGTGAACATCCAAAAGATTCAGCGCCACCAAAATCATATACACCCCGGCAGCAAATTGCATAATTATCTGAACTTGATCACTTATATTGAGTGCCCCACCAAAAGCACCCAGCACCAAACCCAATGCGGCGTAGACTACTATTTTGGCGAGTAGAAAGATTCCGGTTGCCGATACAGCGTGATACTTGCCTCTCCTAGTCTTTTCTTTTTCTTGGAGGGTCACTAATGAAGCCAGCAGCCCGCCCTGGACTGCCAAGCAGCTCAAGCCACCAATGGTGAGACCGGTTAAAAAGACTACCCAAAGCTGCATATTTTTATAGCCTCGCTCGTTTCAACAATAGTGAATTGCTCACGACCGATACTGATGACAATGCCATAGCCAGTCCTGCAAATATCGGGTTAAGCACGATACCAAACGTAGGATACAACACCCCGGCAGCCACAGGAATACCAATGATGTTGTATATAAATGCCCAAAATAGGTTTTGTTTAATGGTACGCATCGTTAAACGGGAAAGGTGTATCGCCTGAGGAATCTTGGCGATATCACCGCCTAAGAGGGTTATATCAGCCGATTCAATCGCCACATCAGTGCCCGAGCTCATGGCAATGCCAATATCAGCTTGAGCTAAGGCTGGAGCATCATTAATGCCATCCCCGACCATAGCCACAATCTGTCCTTCAAGTTGCAACCGTTTAATTGCTTGAGATTTGTCCTGTGGCATCACTTCGGATATAACTGTCTCGATACCCACGTGCTGAGCAATATACGTGGCTGCTTGTTTGTTATCCCCGGTAAGCATAACGGTCTTAAGTTTCATTGCCTGCAACCGACGCACTACTTGCTTGACGTTTGCCTTGATCGTGTCACTGATAGCAATAATGCCTTGCGTGTTTCCATTGACGCTTACCACAACAACCGTTTTTCCTTCAGCTTGCAATTGTATAACTTCCTGATTATCAAACTCTTTTTCAGTGGGCTTGCGAACTACCACGTGATTAGCACCAATCATTCCTTCAACGCCCATGCCCTCAGATTCTTTGAAATGCTTCACCTTAGCAAAGGCTTGGTCTATCGCTTTCGCCTGAGCCACTATTGCCTGTGCCAGAGGATGTTGGGAATTATTTTCTAAACTAGCGGCCAGTTTGATAATCGCCTCTTTTGCATAGTCGTGATTGAGAGCGATTACTTCAGTTACTTTCGGCTGCCCTAGGGTAATGGTGCCTGTTTTATCAAACACGACTGTTGAAACTTTATGTAATTTTTCAAGACTTTCCGCATTTTTAATGAGAATGCCTTTTTGGGCTCCTTTGCCCACCCCTACGATTATGGCTGTGGGTGTGGCCAAACCTAAAGCGCACGGGCAGGCGATGACCAAAATCCCTACAAATGAGAGTAATCCAAAAGATAAAGCAGAAGTAAAACCTAAAAAATACGTCCCTATCGTGAGCCAAATGATCACCGTGAGGAAGGCAATGAGCAACACCGTTGGCACGAATACCTGAGAAATCTTGTCTGCTACGTTTTGGATTGGCGCCTTCGAACCTTGTGCTTCTTCGACTAAGTGGATAATTTGCGCGAGCATCGTATCTGAGCCGACTTTCGTCGCTTTAAACGTAATACTGCCTTGCTTATTAAGTGTTGCCCCGATAACTGCATCGCCTTTTTTCTTATCTTGGGGAATCGATTCACCGGTGATCATAGATTCATCTAGACTCGTTGAACCTTGGGTAATAATGCCGTCTACGGGCACCTTGGCTCCAGGTTTCACTCTTATTAATTCACCGATTACCACTTCTGCTAGGGGGATTTCAATCTCCCTACCCTCACGTACTACTAAAGCCGTTTTTGCTTGCAAATTAAGTAGCTTTTCAATTGCTTCACCGGTTTTGAGCTTCGAGCGCGCCTCCAAGTATTTACCCAAAGTAATAAAACCAATAACCACAATCGTGACATCAAAATACGTGTATTCTGGTGCGCTGAGTAACACGCGGATAGGGGGAATCAAAAAAACAAGACTGCTATAGATAAACGCCGTCAAGGTGCCCATACCAATAAGGGTGTTCATGTTGGCCACTCGATAGGAAACAAAACGGCTCAAACCCAGCAAATAAGGTTTTCCAATCCAAAAAAGAAAAATTGCAGCCAGAATCATCGAAATCGCGTTAAACAAACCCATGGGCAGAGGCAAGTTGGGCACGAGTGCAAAAGATTGAGCGGCGATATCCCACATCATAATCGCAAATATGGCTATGGTAATGGGAACAGCAAAATCCACCTTGGTTTTTAGCAATGCAAGCTCCTGTAATTTTTCTTGGTTGCTCTGATTGATACCCGAATGAACTGAGTGTTCACTTGATTCTTGCGGCTTAAGCATTGCCGGGTCAGCTTGATCCTGATCGTCGATGAGTTTGTATCCCAGCTTGTTAATTGCATCATTCATCGAGGCAACTGTGACTTTGGCTGGATCATAGGAGATTTTCGCGTGTTCGGTGGCGACATTTATCTCACACGATTCCACACCCGGCAGTTTGCTCAATTTTTTAGTAATAACGGCACTGCAACTGGCACAATGCATGCCCTTAACTCGTAGTTTCCTGGTGATCATTACCGTGTTATTCATTTGGACCTACATACCACTGTTCTCGCCAGCCTCTCAACGTAATGAGGCTGGTCTTTAGGAAATCTTCCACCGCGTCAGCGTTGTCCAGCACTTCAGATCGGCTGCTTTTAGTGCGAATTTCTTGAGTCATAACAATACCTGCTTCGTGATGGGCAATCAACGCATTAAGGAAGCGCAAATCAAGGGTGTAGTCGGCAGCACCTAAGTTGGGAACAAGAGGTTCTTTAACTTTACTTGTGTCGCTATACCAAGCTTGTTTCCAGGCATACAGCTCATTGATCAGCTTTGGTTCATTCACTTGAATTTCCAAAGCCAAATGTTTAATCTCGTCACGATTAGTTTTGTCAGCCACATCCTTGGCCAGGAGAATGGCTGCTTGATGATGCGCCGCCATTTGATTGAGGTAACGAAGATCAACCAACCGATCGGCTGGGCCTAAACCCATGGCATCTTTTGTATACATCGATTGTTGGTAGACAGGAGAAATAAAATAACCGAACACCAGGCCAACAATCAAGGCGACGATGAGCAATGATCCCGTTAGTGCCGGGGAATATGATTTCATACCTTATTCTCCACTCTTTTTAAAGATATTCATGACTTCGTTAATCGCCTCACTTTTTTTTCCCTGACTTA
>CAZVUJ010000078.1:0-4702 GCA_964630135.1 uncultured Pseudomonadales bacterium
CCTCATCTACTTGCTTTGGTTTAGGGAAGTTCGAGGCATTGATTGCCTGCGCTAAGGCTTCTGGGTTGTGTGCCTGCACCAGATCAAGGCTGCCTAATAATTCTACGTGAGGAGGAATATTGCTGGCGATAATGGGAGTTTGAAGTAGCATTGCCTCAATGAGTGCATGTGGTTGTCCTTCGTAGGATGAATAGAGCACTAATCGGTTAGCTGTTGCAATTTCAGTGAGCGTTTCCTTTTTCGACAACTTCCCCTTAAATGCTACCCATGATTCCGCTTTTAATCTTTTTACTTGTGACTCGAGCGCGCTTCGTTCTACCCCATCTCCGATTATGGTTAATGTCCAAGGTTTTTTTAAACGGGCTTCTGACACTGCTTTAATTATTTGATCAATATGTTTCCAGGGAACCAGGCGCCCAACATACACAAGTTTACATGGGTCTTTTGTGAGCTGTGTTTTGATGCTTGAGGAGATCTCAACCGCATTAGAGATAACGCTCATTTTTGCTGAGCTAACTCCATGTGATGAAACAAGAAAATCCTTAAGATACTTTGAGGGAACAATAATGCTGTTTGCCTGTTGCAAAACAACGCGGTGCAACCACAGCTTAGGGTTTAACCAATGATTACGTGAATAAAATGCTTCTAATGTCTCTTTCGTTCTTCCGACTTCAGCCAATGGCTCCCATACTTCGTCACCCACAAATTTTATTACTAAAGGGATTTTTTTTAACTTTGAAACTAAAAGGCAGGCCGCCCCCACGACAATCGTTCCTTGTGCACACATCACCTGATTTTTTTGTGCCAGTTTGATTATTTGAAGCAGTAAGCGAACTTGACGAGTAAGCATGTTGCCGCCTGTTGGCACTCCATACACTCTATGTTCATTGTTGATCTTTGATTCAGTAAACGTCACCACGTTGACTTCGTGTTGCGCTTGGAAACGCTCAAGCAACCCACTCACGTAACTCGCCGGGCCACCGATTTGAGGCGGATAAATGGGTGTGACAATAAGAAGGTTCATAGGTTTCAGGTTTCAGGTTTTAGAGATGTCATTGTAGCTTCAACCTTATGAGCGACTGTTTCCCAAGTATACCGTTGCTTAACCAACTTTAAAGCTTGTGTTGCCATGAGTTCTCTCAATTTTTTATTAGCAATAAGAGTTTGGATTGTACTCGCTAGCTGGTGCGGATTATCTGGTTCAACCAATAAGCCTGTCTTTAAGTGGGTAATAAAGTCCGGGATTCCGCCAACCGGTGTGCCGATAACCGGCACGCCAGCCGCCATAGCTTCGATAAAGGATACGCCAAAACCTTCAAATCGCGATGGTCGAACAAAGAGATGTGCTTCTGAGAGTAATTCAGGAATTTTACTATTAGCAACCCTGCCCAAAAATGATATTTTCTCATCAAGCTTTAAGCTTTTAGCTGTAAGCTTTAAGCGTTGACACTCTGGCCCTTCTCCTGCAATCACTAATCTCCATCTTATGTTTTGGGGCAATAACGCCACTGCAGCAATCAGTGTATCAATACCATTGCGGGGAATAAGCGAGGAGGTAGTCAGAATCGTGAAGACACCATTAGAAGATATTTTTTTTCTGAACTGAGCAAATGCACTCACATCAACTCCATTGGGAATCACTATAACGTTTTTTCCTCCCATATTTCGTGTTTCTCGCGCCGAGCAAGTGCTCACTGCCGCCAGTGTATCTGCCTGAGTATATGACCAAGATAATAACGGAGTAAGCAGCTTTGGCAGAAACTGCTTAAGAAATCTCGTGGCGCCAGTTACCACCAACTCTTCTTCGTGCATACGCGGGTTTTGAATCGTCACGTAGAGTGGTTTTTTGAGGATTTTTTTGACGATGGCACCCACAACTGCTTGCGGAAATTCTTGCTTGGCCCACAACACATCCACGGGCTTATTCATGAGATGCCAAACTATTTGGGGTATGCCAAAAAGGATATAGAAAACCCCCATCAAATTAGGAATTCTCGGGTAATAAATAGGAATCACGTCGACGTTCTTAGGAAATAGTGATCGAATATTTGTGTTGTTGCCAACAAAAACAATTATTGAATGACTTTTGCTTAAACGCTTAATCGTTTCAACCGCAGCCATCTCAGCACCACCCAAGGCTCCGGGCTTCAAATCAGCCGCTATACAGGCAATCGCAAGCGAAGAGGATTTCATTATGGTGTCGCATCAAACATCATGAGGCATCATAATCGGAATGCCTTTTTTTATAGGATACGTCCGTTTACATTTTTTACACACCAATTGTTCTTTTCTACCTGCTTTTTCATAAACAACCGAACCATGGTCGTGTGGACAAGCAAGAATTTTTAGCAATTGTGGATCAAGTGGCATATTTTCTTCTCTATTGACTAGAAGTTATCTCCAAATCTCTTTTTATCGCTTACGCTAGATTCTTCACTTGGCTTGTAGCCAGGTTCAGAATGACATTTTCATGAGTTTAGAGATAACTTCTAGATTGTAGCAAATGCAGGTACACTTTGTATGTTTGAGACGTAACGTCATCCCATGAATAGGAATGTTTTACCAGATTATAGCCATTCAAGCCCAATCGTTTAGCCTTTAATGGAGATTGGAGTAATTTCAGGAGTTCCTGCGCTAATGACTCCGGATTCCCCGGCTCAACAAGGTAACCATTGACACCATGTTTTACCATCTGTGGGTTATCCCCAACCCGAGTAACCACAACGGGCAGTTTTGCCGCCCAAGCCTCCAGCAAAGTGATGGGTTGGCCTTCGGCATACGAAGGCAAACAAAACACCCAAGCACGTTTGTAGGCTTTAACGAGCGCCTTACCAAAGAGCCGGCCCCCACTCACCAACTCTAAATGGGCATGAGGAATTGTTTCTTTGACCCGAGCAAATGCTTGATGCAACACTTCCAAAGCCTTCACTTTATCTCTTCTACCTACCCAGATAATCGTCGGTTCTTTTGCTTTCTTTGCCTCGACCGCATCGAAAGCCATAACATTCACCCCGTTGCGAATGACATAACAGTTGGGTGTGGCTCGTTTATACCGCAAAAAAACAGAACTAACGGTTATCTGCGCGTCATATCGAATGCCGGTTAAGAGCCATTGCTCTAGTTTTGCTTTTACACTGGAAGCTTTTTGATCCATCAGGTGACTGCCATGAACCGTGTGAACTACGGGAATTTTGAGAATAATACTCGCGAGTTTACCCACAAAACCAGCATTAAACCCATGCGCGTGAATAAGATCAAAGCCTTGCCTTTGATGCGCTAAAGCAATCCGAAATGGCACAATCATGGTCCAAAAAATTCGAGCCCAAACACTGGCGTGTCTATCATAAAAAATGCTTATGTCACAGTGATAGTCGCCTTTTAACCGTTGGGATAATTCCCGCACGTGAACTTGCCCTCCACCATATACGCCTTTTTTGCCCGATTTTTGATCTGGAAACCACGCATCAACGATCATAGCAATGTACAGAGGTTTAAGTTGTTTTGGTTGAACCGTTAACTTTTTTTTCATTTTGGTGTATCGTTACTGGTAGATTGCAAACTATGCCAACTCCCCTATACCGCACCATTTTACGCCAACTCATGGAAGAACATGCAAGTGAATTTACACAGTTTGCTAAAGTGCACGATCTGTACCAAAAGCAAGGTTCCAAGCATCAAGCTGAGTTTAACGAAATTGGCTCTCCCGTAGTGGAATTTTTGCGAGAAGGTGAACGACGCTTATGTGGCAAAACCGAGCGAGGCACTTATTCGGCATATTCTTCAACCTTGGCAGAAAAATACTGGAAAGAAGTAAAAGCTTTTTTCCCACTCATCGATTTTGTCGGTGCCAAAATTTCCTCATAACTCGAGTCGCTGGGGCAAGATTGAGTTTAAGTCGATCTGATTTGGAGAGCCCCTTGTTTGATTTTTGCATATACACAGCGAGCACAAAGAAAGTTATCCCTGAGACTCCATTGCCAAGTATCCTTGGCCACGTTCTTTGAGTAGATTTGCTTACCACGTGATGTGTTCCGGCTTCAAGCGTGTAGGCCACTAAGCCATCAAGCTGGCTTAGTGGCTCAAGTGGTATTTTTTCTCCGTCAACCCTGACTTCCCAACCTGGAGCGTACATAGTTTTTTGCATGATAAGTGATGGCTCCGGCACTTGAACCACAAAGTCATAGCTCGAACTTGAATGAATAGGAGTTAAAAACCGCACGGCCGCGTTTGGACTGATAATCACTTGATCTGGATAGTCATCAAAAATCGCCTGAGCCGCGGCCAGATCAAAACTAGGTGAGGCAAACACACTGTTTCCCCTTCGCTGCGAGATAGTATTTTTTTCGACCAATGCCGGCAACCAAAACCACGCTGTCAGGGCAATACTTGCCAGCATTGCCAAGGCAAGTTTCTGACATACTATCTTTTTTTGTGCCCCGCCAAAACCCAGGAACATTCCCCCACTTGCCCAGAGCGCCTGCGGTGAAGTCAACAACCACAGCGAGTTTAGGATGACAAGTATATATAACCAACGTGACCGCTTAAAGCCAAGCTTACGCTCGCCTACCTCAAGGTTTTTGAAGGAAAGCAGGATCCAGGGCACAAAACTCAGGGTGAGGCCAAGTTGGTTGCACATCAACTCTAGCCAAAGAATGATCAAGCCAAACATTACCGGAAAATAGCGCTGTCTTTCTTTGCTTGT
>CAZVUJ010000079.1:0-4663 GCA_964630135.1 uncultured Pseudomonadales bacterium
AAAATGGGTAAATTGTTCGAAGCCTGGCATTCGGTTTTCGGGAGCAATATAAATTCCCCAAGGCAAGCTGGTCGGAAGCCCATACAACTCCTGATTCACCCAATTGCCCAAGCGCCCGAGAGCCTGCCCCAAGGGTAGCCCCAAAGCCGCCATATCGAACCATAGCTTCAGGGTTTGGGCTGTAGCGTGCGTTTGTCCCTTACCCTTTTTTGACTGGATAGCTAATGCGCTTAGCACCAAAGCTGCTGCTCCACCTGCCATGCCACCATAAATCCCCAAGCCGCCCAGCCATAACTGAGGGATTTGCTCAAGATGACCGGCATAATAGGACCATTTATCGATAACGTGATAGGCTCGGGCACTCACCACACCTCCCAGCAGCGCTAGCCAAACCAATCCTTGCAATCGCGTAGTACTCAGCAGTTTTTCCCGCTGCGCAACCCGGCTTATCACCTGCAAAGCCGCCACCAGTGCAATGCCTACAATCAAGCCATACAGGTGAAACGAAACAGGTCCGAGCGAAATAGTTGGCGTCATGCTTTACGATACCATGAGCCAGAGGCTTAGCAAGCAAAACACGGCTGAAAAAATACCCGCCAGTGTCCGAATTTCCTGAGGCGACAGTTCCCGTTTAATCTGCCACAACAAAGTGTCTGCCAATACCTGGGGGTGGTTCCAGTGTTTGATGATGATAAGCAGCGGGCGCAAACCAATCCCCATTACCATACCTTTAGCCAAGAAACTATTGCTGCTACTAACAATAAAGATTGCCAGGACTAGCCAACTGCCTAAAAAAAGCACCGACAGGCCGAGGACTCGCTGAAGTGGCAACTGCTGAGAACTTATGAGGCGCAGGAGTTGGCCATACTTTTTTGACTTAATCTGCGCTGCAAGCGTCTGCGACGTTTCTAATTCAGGGTGCAGCCACAAAAAATGCAACAAGCGCTCGAAAACCATAAAACCCACGGCCAACCCTCCTCCCATCCACCAACTTAACAGACTGAAGTCAAAGCGAAGTCGGACTAAAGAAATAAGTGCAAAATAGAAAACCCAAGGAATGAGCTGTTTTTGGATAAAGTTTGCATTTAATCCCATCAGCAAAAAGTCTATCACGACCATGAGTTTCGCGCTTGTCGTTCATGTCATCTCGAGCTTGTCGAGAGATCCCTACGGTATAACCTTATCTTGAAGGGATTCCTCGACTTCGCTCGGAATGACATAAGCATGTTTTTAGGTGAGTGCTAAACTCGTGTTTCTCGCAAGATGAATCCTATTTAGAAGCAAAATTACTCAGTGGCTCCCCTCGCTTGAGCTTGCCAATCGCCCACATAAAAAGTTTACCTTTGTTGGTCACGTTCGGCGCATCCAGCACAAACGATCTGGCTCGATCCAGCAAACCCCTATCCATCTCTTTAGCCATTTTGATATACATGGCTTTCCGTTTTTCCTCCCCCATTTCACACGCCAAGCGATAGCCATAATCTTGAAACTCCCGCGAAATATAGCCACCTTTGTCCTCAAGAACATATTTGGTTAGGATATCGTTAAGTGACGTGGGTTGCGATTTTTTGGTCATACGGCATCAATTCTGCAAGTCGGCATAGATTATAATGGTCATCGTTGTATAACAATAGCGTATGCCAACACAAAAACCCACCTTTTCCATCGTCATTCCCACCTTAAACGAAGAAAAGTATCTGCCTCATGTACTGAGTGATTTAGCCCAGCAAACCTTTACGGATTTTGAAGTCATTGTGGTTGATGGCAATTCTCGAGATAAAACGGTTGCCCTAGTCAAAAAATCGGCTACTCAGGTTGCCTTGACTCTCTTGACATCCTCTGAGTCAAACGTTGCCATTCAGAGAAATCTGGGAGGACAAAAAGCTCGAGGTCAGTGGTTGCTGTTTATGGATGCAGACACAAGAATTCCACCCTACTTTTTAGAAGGAATTAAATACCAGATTGAGAAAGACAAGACTATTGATCTCTTCACTACATTGATTGCTGCAGATAAAGAATCTAGACTTACTCTCCTTTGTGCTCGAACGATGAATATGGGCATGCTGTTAATGGAGAAAACTGCAAAAAAATATGCTCCAGGAGCTTTTTTAGGAGTAAAACAAAGTGTTTTTTCCCGGATTACTTTCAATCCTGATGCAAAAATTGGGGAAGACTATGATTTTGTGCGTATCGCCTGCTCACGGGGCTACAGGTTTAAAATCTTTAAAGATCCCATATTTGTCTTTAGTTTTAGACGGCTGAGAAAAGAAGGCCTGTTAAAACTTCTGTCTATCGAGGCCAGGTTTATTTATAAAGACCTTACCAATCAAAAAGCTATCGATGACAACTATGGCTACGTCATGTTGGGCGGCAGTTATTACGACCATGCCTCCAAACCAACTCAAATTAAATCGATGCACCAAGCGATGACGCTCACCAAACAACAAATAGGCCGCTTAAACGAATTCTTAAAAAAATTAAGTTAGGCAAGCCATTCGTTTTGAATTATTCGATTCATCTTGATAAGAATTTGCTCTAGACTAACTAATTCATCGCTCCCAAAAGACTGTAGCACATAGGTCTCACCGGGAATTTTGACGTTTTCTGCGGGATTGCGACTGGCTGCCTCAATACCAATGCGCAAGCGCCAAAAATCCTTGGTTCCCAGATGCTGTTCGACCGAAGCCAAGCCACCGTGCATTTTGGGACCCGTGGCAAACTGCAGTTTGTGCTCGCCAAAAGTAATATCCAGATCATCGTGAATAATAAGTAAATCTTTCGCGGGATTAAGCTTGAAATAGCTCACGACACTGTTCACAGCCCTACCGCTTAAGTTCATGTAGGTTTGCGGCTTAAGCAGCAACACTTCACCCTGTTGAAGTACGAGTGAATTAAACTTGGCCTGAACACTAAAACGAGGCGAATTGGGCAACCCCTCACCTAAAGCGTCCACCACCATGAACCCGACATTGTGCCGGGTAGTTTCATATGCTTTGCCTGGATTACCTAAACCAACCACGCATTTCATGGTTCATGCCCTTTCAAGAATTAAGGTCTTGCACTCTGCCATGAAATTCTACCAGCTTGCGAGCAATTGTTTCATGCTTAGCCAGCAACATCACGTGATTGCCTTTATCAATCCAGACTAGCGCAGCCTGAGGCAAGGCTCGCGCCATGTGTCGGGCCACAAACGGCAAAAATAACTTGTCCCGGGTTCCGGCAATTATTTCGATCGGTAAAGCAAGCTTCTTTGCCTCGCGAGTGGCATCGTAGGCAAACACGGGGGCAAAAGCACTGAGATGATTTCTCAGGGAAGTAAAGGCAATGTCATTGAGATATCGGAAAAGGGAAAAGTCCCCCGTATGTTTGAAGCGCGCATAATCACGCCTCGTTTTTGATCTTTTGCCGGAATTCACCCGAGCTACCAGCAATAACATCTGGGAGAATAGCCCTAGCGGATTAATGAGGCGCATATACCCGGGCGTTTTGATAATCGTGTTTATAAGTGCAAGCCCGGAAAACATCGACTCATCTCGTGCTGCCACTTGGGTGGCTACCATGCCCCCCAGGCAATGGCCCACCAAGATGGGTTTCTGGTTAAAAGGGAGCTGCTGCAAACACTCTCCTACTTGCTTAGCCATGGCTTCTGGTGTGAGCTCTGGAGCGCTCAGGGGATCGCCAGAAAACCCGTGACCGGGCAAATCAAAAGCAATACTGGAAATATGATGCCGCTGATACAGATATACTTGTGTTTCTTCCCAGGCTCCGGCACACCCACCCAACCCATGCAAAAACACGAATTGCGTCTGAGTTATCTCCCCACACGCACGATAAGCCAGCGTACGCTGATGACCTAGATGTATTTTTCGCTCATGAAAGTCAATTTCTTGCATACAATCTGATCCACTATAATGTTCTGTATGCCGATTCACACTTCATCCATTTCCGTGTTTACGACCGAAACTGGCCATACCTCTATCTCAACTGCCGTCGTTGATTTTCTCACAACCCAAGGGTTTCTCACTCATCATAATTTTCTCAAGCTGACAATGCAAAAAGTGTATGGCGGCATTTATTTATTTTTCCCGCAACTATTTAAAGTGCCTTACAGTCTTGGTGAAATCAAACGAACACAGCAAATTATACGTCAATACCTGGGAAAACGGGTGGATACAAAAATTGAAGCCCATCTTAAAAGTCAAAAACCTCAAGTGGTCATAGCCTGCTGGTTTTTAGCCAATTACGTTATCGAGCAAGAACAACAAAAGTGTGGCTATAGATTTATTAACATTGTTTCTGACCCCAGAACCATTCATAGCATTATTCCTACACATAAAGGCTTAAACTTTGTCTTCGACGATACGGCTAAACAAATTCTTGAAGCTCAGGGAATTGCCTCAGATAAAATCGTGGTATCAGGCTGGTTTGTGCGTGAAACCTATGAGCAGGAATACGATCAGCAGCAGATGAGAAAAAAGTTAGGCCTCAACCCAAAAAATCTGACCCTCTTGCTCACTAGTGGCTCTTTCGGCACCAACTATGTACTCAAAGTACTCCCTACCATCTTGACTGCAAATAAGCCGTGTACGATCGTTGTTGCCTGCGGACACAACAAGCGTCTGTATTCACTCATTAACCAAACCGCAAAAGGGAGGCACAAAAT
>CAZVUJ010000080.1:0-4638 GCA_964630135.1 uncultured Pseudomonadales bacterium
TCCCCAATAAGCTGCTCTAGTAACGACAAATCACCGTTGTCTGCTTGTTGCATGGCTCCAAGATAGGTTTCTCTATCTGCCTGCTTCTCAATTTTGATTTCTGCTGGGGGCAACTCGAACGAAAGCAAAAGCAGTACTGTCAACATTCTCGCGGTTCGGCCGTTATAATCGTTGAAGGGATGAATGCATACAAATCGGTGCTGGAACCAAGCCAAAAGGCTGATTACTTTTTCGATATACATGCGTTCATTTCTTTCTGGTAAATGTTCACACTGCACCTGTACATCAGCACACAGATTTTCCACAAGCTCGGGGACTCGAAAATAATAAGGAGCTTCCTTGCCGGAATACTCGACATTGATCGTGCGAAACTCGCCGGCCCAATCAGGAAAAATCCAGTGAAAAGAAGTCCTATGGAGCTTTTTAATCAGTCGAGGAGTGAGGTGAATGCTCTTTTGCGACTGAAAGAGATCAGAGATGAACGTCAAGCCTTTCTGAATACCATGTACTTCTAAAGGCAAGAGTTCTGAATGGGAAAGCGTTCCCAAGGCAGTTTGTGTATAAGAAGTTGCACCAACTGGTTTTGTGCGGGCTTTTGCCATGGGTTATTTAAAAAGGGCATTGACCATCTTGCGCGTTACTGGCTCGCCTTCTAATTTAGTCGTTCGCCAAATAATATTCGGCATGGCTACCTGGAAAAACTCAAGCAAACGTTTCTTAGTGTGTGGCTTCTTTTGATAATGGGCATATGCCTCTTGAAGGCGAGATTGTTTTTTCATAACTTTTTTAGTGTATAAGCGTTATTACTGTCACTCGCATTCTACCACCTGCCTCTGGCAGGGCATAGGGCTGGGTGAAAGCGGGGGCACACGTGCGCTGGTCTGGGGTAAACATGCATGTTTTTCCCAAAACAGGCTCTGAGAGAGGGATGGTTTTTAAAGAGGCACTTGGTTTAAACGGGCTTACTTACGTGATCTCAATCCCATGAGTGCGGATTTCGTGAGCCAAGCCATCCCATTTGTTGTTTAGATCATCAGGATGATACGGATGAGGCTCAATATTAATGGTTTCATCATTTCTAATGTGCATGAGTTGAACCCGCTCGTCGTGTAGATTTTTGCCAAATTGTTTAGACACCACACAAACGTCTATGTCGCTATCACGATGATACGTGCCTTTTGCTCGAGAACCAAACACAATCAATTTCTCAATCCTAAGGTTAGCCTCTCGCAATAAACGAGCGTAGCGAAGCACTTCTTGATTGGTTTTATTGCCTAAAATTGCTTGAGCAGCCATGCATGCATCTCCTCACTACTATTGCACCAGGTTTGACAAAAGTCTTTGGTGGCTTTTTTGTAAAAGGATAATTTAAAATCGTCGTATCTAGCGTCTAAATTAAAGGTGGTGATTTCTTTTAATTGTGCTTTTTGTTCGTTGGTTAATTGTAACTTTGCGTGACTGGCTAATTTCTCCAGATCATGGATAAAGGGGTGTGCTTCTCCCCGAGCAACGATAAGTGCTTCAAGCGTTTTCTCGATAACTATATACCAGAGAAACAAACACCAATCATAGTGGCCTGATTGGAACATACTTTTGGCGGCCTTAGCATCGTGCCAGGCTTGTTGCAGGAGACTATCAATAATTTCTTGCTGTTGCATACGTCTTGGCCAAGCTTAGGTGCACCACCATTTTACCACGTGCCCTCTGGTATGATATAGAGTGCAGCGTCATCTAATGGGAATTGCGTATATCTATGGCTAAATCAGGACCAGCCTTATTACAGGGAGTCATTAAAGGCAATCTTGATGCTGCCAGAAATGCTCGAGAGCAAAATCAACGAACACTTACCCCCGAAGCCAATAACGCCCGGTGGAAAGACTCACCAGAGGCACGATTGTTTAAGGCCTATGACGATCTTGAGAAAGCACTCCAAGGCTCAACACTCATAAGCCCAGAAGAGCTTGAACAGTCTAAGAAAGTTGTGAGTCGCCACCAACGATCGAAGCGACGAGGTGTAGAACAAAAAATCATTTCCCTCAACCAACAGGAGATTCGGGCCGAGAAAAAAGAGATTTTGCGAAAGCTAACCCCACCAAAACGTGATCGAGCAGGAACCATATTTGAATCAAAACCAGAAACAGGCGTTCAAACACCACCACCAGAGACTGGAAATGAACCAGTTTCACCTAGCCTTTCAATTTCCCTTAATCTCGAAGAAGTTAGTGAGAACTTGAGTGATGATGTCGAAACTAATTCTGATGTCGCTCAAGCAACAACTGCGCCCAGCGATGAATCAGTACTTGAAAACCAATCATTGCTGCCTCCGACAGCCCCCAAACCAATACGGGTGACCTACACCGAAACCACTCGAACAGATTCGCCTTCACCGGTTACTATTCAGCCTCTCCCCCAAGGACCATCAGCCTTAAGACAACAAATGGAAATGATTCGCATGTTTAACCAGGCTCAATCGGCTCAAGGGCCGGGAAGTATGCTGAATCAGATTTGGCGATTGGCAACTAGCACCCCTGAATCCATCATCTCGGGAGTCTCCGGTGGAAGCATCGGTCCTGGAGCACTGATGTCGGGTGGGCCTATGGCTGCGGGTGGTGCACCAGCTGCAGGAATGCCTGGCGGAGCAGCCGCCCAGGGTGCCAAAGGCTTAGCCTCACAACTGCCAAAGTTGGCTGCAGCCCTTAAAGCTGCCGCCGCGGGAGCAAGTTTAAGCTCTATTGGCTGGATTATTGGAGGAGTCATCCTTGTCTTACTTATTCTCGTGCTTCTTTCTAGTGGCGGCGGCGGCAATGTCGCTAACCTCATTCCCACCACTGAATATTTGCCTCTGGGAACCGGCGAAGGAGAAGCGAATCCAAACGCCCTGTATGGAGACGCCGTGTCTATCGATGTTGAAAATCCGTGCTGGCCTGCAAGCGGCACAATTTCGCAACTTCCTAACACCGGTCATGGCACTACGTGCGGCAATGATGGGGTGGGCGTCGCGTATCATCAAGCCATCGATATCGCTAATCCTGCAAGTGTTTCTGTATACACACCTCACGCTGGTAAGGTTTGCGTCATGACCCAAACTCAAATGGGTGATAACGGCAAGCTGGAAGGCTATGGCAAGTATGTTGTTATTTGCACTAACGAAGGTTTTGATATGGTCTTTGCCCATCTTCTGGCATTTGGCCCCGGATTAAAACAAGGAGACTCCGTTATAAAAGGTCAACAGGTCGGTGTCATGGGCAATACGGGTAATAGCACGGGAAATCACTTGCACTTTGAAATCACCAACTGGACCATTTGCCGACCATACAATATTCTAGACATTCTTCCAACTTCACCCTTGTTGCAAGATAATCAATCTATAACCCAGTCTTGTAGTCAATACTCCCAGACCGGAGGCCAAAATGTCCCGCTCTAAACTAGTTTTACTCATTAGCGTCGTATTGCTCTCACTTGGAATTATCCTTAATCTCCTTTTTTATAGAAATCGCCCCAAACCACTTGAAGTATTACCGCTTGAGCAAAGTGGGTACGCCCCAATAAATCAGACCGTAACCGTAGTGTATGACGGAGGAGCAATTAATTTGCCTGACAAGCTCCCCATATATAAATCTCAAGCAGAATCAATTAATAAACTCATCAATCATTTAGTGGATGCGCTTGATTTAGAACAACTCGATGAAACAGCCTGGTTGAATCAAAACTCAAATCAATCAATGATTGCCACGTCTCATGCAATTCAACTCAGTTTTGGTTTGCCTTTGGTGCAACAAGCAGGCATAGAAAACATTGATCAAGCCGCTAACGCTGCCCAAGAAACACTCGGTCAATTAGCGCTTAATTCAACCACTGTTGACATTAAAAACTATCGACTACTAGCAGTTGCCACTGAAGCAGTTGTGGTTGATTCAATCGATAATGCAGGCTATGTAGAGTTCCCTCTCTTACAAAAAACCCCTGAAGGCTATCCAATTCAATTTGGCACACTCTCATCACAAGCCAGCAGGATTCTCGTAACTAATGAATATCAGGTTACAAAAATTACTATTCAGCCCGAAGTGATTACCAAAGAAGCAGAGCGTGTTTCAGAAATTATGTCCTTGGAAGAAGCTCTCGCGCATCTTAGGAGTGGCAATAACATCGTGATCACACTCGATGATTCTGAAAGTTACAACAGCGCTACTAGCGCAGATGTAAATCAACTCAACCTAAAACAAGCACGTCTCCAATACCGTCTCGATCCTTCCGATCAACTACTCTACCCGTTCATTAGCTTTACTGGTACTGCAGCACTCCGAGACAACACTTTACTTGATC
Organism: uncultured Pseudomonadales bacterium; assembly: GCA_964630135.1. Lineage (GTDB taxonomy): Bacteria > Patescibacteriota > Microgenomatia > UBA1400 > RBG-16-45-19 > CAYYKL01. Next base: position 4,324 of record CAZVUJ010000080.1, read on the forward strand.
AAGTCGAAGTCATTGTCAAAGCCACCAAATAATCCGTTAGCGCTACTTCCAACAAAAAAACTAATCCTTGCTCAAGCAAGGATTAGTTTTTATTAAGTTCAGTGCGAACAAAAGACTAAGCTTTTTTGAGTACCGGCATACCGGTGCGCTCGGTTTCAATGACTTGGTAGCCAGCGGGGACGGCATCTAAATTACCTTCGCGGGTGTCCCGGGCGAAGAAATAAATGGTCTGGCGTCGGCCATTTTTCAGGGTGACTTCGCGCATGTGGAGGTAGTAGGTTTGACCCTTGGAATTGGTGTAAGAAAAGGCCATGA
>CAZVUJ010000081.1:0-4624 GCA_964630135.1 uncultured Pseudomonadales bacterium
TGGTGGCATACATCTTTATCCATACTCCAACTTTATCGGCCACGCAGATTAATAAGTGGCTCCGTACTGCTCACTTGAACCACAGATACTGGCAACACCACTTCATCTCTTTGAAGGATTATGCCCGGTTGCATCGTTGGACGAGCATCCGGTGGAGGTTCAGTCGCGCACTCATCAGGAGATAGAAACAAAGGTCGAAATTCCAATCCCCCCACTCGAGCATTTTGGCCATAAGCCTGCGCTAAGCCGTCTAGGGAGAAGAAATAACCTTCTGGCGATTTGATTCCAACTTGAGCCATACTTCCTCAACACACTTACAAAGCCTTACTGTTCGAGGTCGAATACCGAGAACCACACATGACTCATCGTCGATCGTCGCGGCCTCGCTCGTTTCCCGAAAGCCTATCTCCCCGCCTCTTCATCGGTGTAGACAAACACCTCAATATTACGCTCATAGTCAAAAATATCCACGGGATCAAAAATCAAATCCCGCTCCCGCTTGGCGTTCTCGACACTGTCTGAGGCATGAATCAGGTTCATCTGGTGGCTCATAGCATAGTCGCCGCGAATCGAACCCGCCTCCGCCTCGCGCGCCTTAGTGATGCCCGTTAGTTTACGCACGGCATCAATGCACTCGACACCTTCAAGCAGCATGGCCACCACCGGTGTTTTTTGCATAAAATGTTTGAGCTGCGGAAAAAACGGCTTGCCCTTGTGGTGGGCATACCACTCCTCGATCAGGGTATCGCTCAAAGCCGTCATCTTAAGCGCCACCAGCTTCAAGCCTTTGCGCTCAAACCGGCCAATAATCTCGCCCACTAAACCCCGTTGCAGGCCATCAGGTTTCACCAAGACGACTGATTGTTGAAAGTCCATGAGTGTACTCCTTAATATCTACTTATTACTTGAGCATCTTTGCAGCTATCTTACCACGAAATAAAGCCACTGCTTCAAATCCGTGCCCTTGATGTGGTACGCTTAAATATAGAAAACAACCAGTGTCCGCACCAATCTATGCCCGAAACCATTAAAAACACCCCACCACACGATCAACCCAGCTTGAGGCCTACCCTATCCGGCACCATTCCTCCGCCCTTGGTGCCTGTGGTGAAGCTGGTGCTGGCGGGACTGGTCGTGGTCGCGGCAATGCTGGCAATTGCCATTTACCGACGCAACTCTGTGCCGCCAACGCCAGCTCCCCAAACTCCTGCAGCAATCGTGCCAGAAGAAAACAAGCTGGTAGCCAACTTGGATGAGTCGCTGCAACATCAGCAATTTACGGTAGCTCTGCCCTCCGAACTAAGCCGAAAAACCATTGGCAACCAAATTCTTTTTTTCGCCAGCGATGAGGCCGCGGCTGCCTACGACACCTGCACCACAGCCACTGCCGAGCAAGAAGTTCTTCAGTGTCACATCGCAATGAGCCTGTCGATCCAGACCTTTGCCCCCGATCACGATTTTAGCCTCGAGAAAAATCCTTCAAGCGACACGCAAAACCTGCTTAACACGAGCTACACCGATGCGCGTAACCGATCCTGGCTTATCGCCCCCGCCAATGCCCGCGCCGAAGGCTTGGCGCTTATAGCCGAAACCAAGACCAGTGACGCCTTGCATCAAGTGTTCATTGAGGTTAATGCTGCTCCCTATGCTGAAGTGTATGCGGCCGAGCTAACCCCTGAAGCGCTACTCAACACCGCCAAAGACCTGTTGTCGACGGTGGAATTTACCAATCAATAAATAAAGGACCCCCCACCATGGATAACAAGACACCTTCCCTTGCCACCCTGCCTTCCACCCCATCCGTCAATCCTCCACCCAAACCCATCGACCTGACTACTCCAACTCCAAAACCGACAACGCCTACTCACTCAACAATGACTCCAGCTGCTGCCCAACCTGAGATGCTGGCGCATTCACCGATTAAGCAAGATATTGCCGCGCCATCCCCTCTGCCAAGCGAGCAACCACTGCCAGCTCCGGTTCCCACATCCACTCCTGAAGTCGTCAGCCCTATGCCGGCTGCCCCGCCATCAGCCCCCGCCCCAACCCCACCTTCTTCAATTCCGCCCTTGCCCTCCCTTGATACAATAGCTTCTGCTGCCGCCACTCCTGTGCCAAGCGCGACGCCTGCACCAGTTTCTGATTCAGTCATCAACGCATCGGCGCCAGTTGCCAATTCACCAACGCCTCCTGTAGGTGCCCAAGCAACAACACCAACAGTTCCCACCACTACAGGAGAAACAAGCAGCTCGGTTGCAGAATCAAACACCCACCAGCCAACCCCGCAAAAAAAATCAAGGACACTCGTGCTTATCATCCTCTTCCTAGCATTATTCGACCTCACACTTGGCGGCTTGGTGGTCTGGCGCGCCCTGCAACCGACAACGAGATCAATTGAGGAGTCGATGACGGCGCCAGCTGTGCCCGCAGCGCAAGAAGCTGAAGAAATAATCGAAGAAGAAGTGATCGTGGAACAACCCGATCCAACAGCGGATTGGGAAGTTTATGCAAACGAAATCTTTACAGTCAAACACCCTACCGACGTAATTAGTCGCGAACAACAAGGCGGTGTATTAACACTAAATAAAACCGCACCAGGTCACCCAGATACAGAGTTAATTGACGGATTGTCGTTAACATTTGAAACACATGGCAATACAAATATGACACCCATTGAGTTTGCACAAAATAAGATCAAACAATCAGTTGACAATGGTTTAGGTGATCTAATCTCGGGTCCTGAAGAGAGTATTTTTAACGGATACGAAGCCGCAACATATACTTTTCAAGGACTGGGAATATATACAAACATCGTTATCAAATCACCAAGGAACAACTCACCAATCATAATTTCGAACGGATCAGTAGATCCTAATAACAATGGTTATCAAGAGACAGTTAATCAAATCCTTTCCACCTTCAAATTCTCCGATGTTTCCTCCACTCCCGGCTCAGTCCTCCAAGGCTCGTGCACCCAGGATGGAGTGAATTATGCCGATGGTGAGGCCATGCCCTCCCCCGACTCATGCAATTCCTGCTCCTGTGACAATGGCCGCATTGCTTGTACTGCCATGGCGTGTGAGGAATAATCAAGTCGGAATTATTAAAAGAATCTATGGACCCAACTGAGCCAAATCCACTCCCCATTTCTCAAGAGGATCTTGGGCCGAGCCAACCCACATCGAGCAACAAGCTCGAATCGAAACTGATCCAGACTCTCAGAAGCATTTCCCCCTTCACCTATTGCTTCGCACTGGTTCTGACCATAAGTCTCTTTGCGCTTGCCTACTTTATGCTGCAAAACCTGTCTCTTAAAAGCCAACTAGGCATGAGTTCTTTTAGGTGGCCATGGACCAGCGCAACCTGCACCTATCAAGGAACTGAATTTAAGCCTGGCGAAAGTGTGCCCTCAGTCGATGGTTGCAACTCCTGTTCTTGCAGTGAAGAGGGTGAGGTGATGTGTACACTGATGGCTTGTCTTAATGAAGACGAGCAAGTTCAGGCTGATCCAAATGAATTATTGACATATTCAAACTCGAATTATGGATATCAATTTTCTTATTCACCTGCTTTACAAATAGACAAAGAATCATCGACAGGGGATGCGAATGCGACTGATACCCAGTTGGCAAACTCAAAGCAACTAAACCTTCATCACAAACAAGGAGGGACAATCCTGATACATGCAGAATATTTAAACGGAATCTGCGAATTAAGAATCACTGACCCCCAATGCATTGCGCAGTTGAACATTCCATATGAATATGAACTTGTTGATTTTGGAGGTAAACAGGGAATTATCGCCAATACTGGTGAAAATGAATGGCAACGTGTATTCGTGCCCTTAAACGACAGCGTTCTGGTAATCGAAACAATTTCATACAGCCAGGACAGCTTGAAACAACTGATTATGCTTCGTGACCAAATCCTCTCCACCTTCGTATTCTTAGATCCCACACCAAGTTTGGACAATCCCCAGCCAACACTATTGCAGACTTCCAAAATCCCGCTGGTTGATACATCTGGATGGCAGACAATAACGCAGGACGGAATAGTGTTTCAAATTCCTCCATCCGCGGATTTCGACAACCAGTCAAACCCAGGAAATATCAACTGGAGCTGGGATTATCAAAACCACACCCTAAACACCAATATCAAAATCTACATTTCAGATTATAAAGGTGGGTCAAGACGAGAAGCATTTTACTCAGCATTCCGCGCAGAAGATGCCAGCACTTGCAAGCACATCTATCAAGAAGCGACCTTCGGCAAGGTATCAGCACTGCAAATTGCGAATGATGGTGGTTCGTGTCAAGGCGGCGGAGGTGGGATTGTCACAACAATCGGTGATAAATTAGTGATCCTGCATGATTTAAGCTACACCTCAACTGCTAAAGACATTAACCGCTGGGATATTAGAGACACTATCATTTCCACCTTAAGAGCTGAAAAGTAATCTATGATAGAAACACAGCTCCAAACTCCAAAACCTTCCCATCCCCTAGTGATTAAAGAGAGCAAGACGATCAGCTTCTCAAGCTTCATGGTTCCCAAAGTAACCTATCTGGTACTTATCCTGCTGTTGACTCTCACTGTCAGTGCGGCTCCATTCATGTTCCTCCAA
>CAZVUJ010000082.1:0-4590 GCA_964630135.1 uncultured Pseudomonadales bacterium
GTAAGGCATTGATAAAAGAGCCGAAGAAAACGATGACATAATCAGTGTTATGGGTCACAAACAATATTTTCTGTTTTCCGTCACAGACATCGTTATAGTTCAACATACTTTTCCTTTCTTATATACCTCAACCATACACAATCATTAGCCAGTTTCTGCATCTCTTTTAACCCGTACCGCTTTAAATCCATTTCTGAAGTTTCCCGCTCAAAAAGTGAAGGCGAGTTGGTTCGATTAAGCACCACCGGGCAAACAAGCAAGCTGATTTCATCGATAAGGTCAGCTGCCATCAACGAACCATTAAGCAGCGCTCCGCCTTCCAAGAGCAATCTCTCTATCCCAAAAATAGCTTTAATTTCTTGAAGAGCCACAGCAAAATCGGCTTCTACATCTCCGATCATAAGATATGAAATCTTCTTGTCTCGCAAATAAGCGAGATACTCCCTGGGAGTTTGATGAGTGACTAAAACAACGAGATTAATTTTTTCTTTGATGTTTTGAAAGGCAATAAATGTTTCTTTCCACCGCAATACTCCTTTGGTATCTATGGCAAACACATAGTAGTCACTGACTGAAGGAGCAAGGAAGTTATCATTGTCTACATTAGTTGTGGAGGCGGGCAAAGGTGTGTTTACGCTAGCGGCAAACATTTCCATCGTTACGCGCCCAATCATCCACGCTTGGGCATCTAACTTGTTCTCGGTTTCTGTATACGATGCATAATACTCATCTTCAAGCGCTGACATTCCTTTGATGCCACTATCGATTTTCCCATCAATGGTCGTCATCATGTGACACATGACATACGGTCGTTTGTTGCTATGAGCCATATGCACCCATTATACCTTTCAGAGTTAGGCTTGAATCCTACTAAATAGTCGAACACATGAACTCTTGAGGAAAGTGCTAGCGAACAGGGCTTCGAACCCCGAATACCTCGTTCAGAGCGAGGCGTGATGCCATTTCATAATACTTTTTAAGAGAAGCTAGGCAATAAACCTATACAGGTACCAATCACGATCACACCAAGAGTAATTACCAATAACAAACCTCCCCCGTAGGCAAGGGTTAAAGCGTCTTTTTCAGACAGCCATCTATTAAGAAATGAAAAATCCATGCCGTAGTGCCATCTTTCTCCTCTAAAAGCTGTGAAATACATGCTAATTCCAAAACCTATCATCCCAAGACTCAAAAGCAACATTATTTCAATTATTTTTTCTAGCATTACAAATGAAAGTATATCAATTTTCAAGCAGAGGGAACATCTTCTATGATGGGCTGCCGGGCAGGGGCTCGAACCCCGAATACCTCGTTCAGAGCGAGGCGTGATGCCATTTCACCACCCGGCAATACAAAAACACAGTTTTCCAGACCAAATTGTACGTGCTTGGGAATGAAAGATCAATTAACGAGTCAGAAGTATATAAGTGCTCACGGTGTACAGCACATAAAGAATGCTTTGTTGTACTACCAATGACCATGGCTGAGAGGTTGACACATACTCAAATTGGGATATTTTTGGCAAGATATGGAGACTTAAGATCGTGAATGCCAGATATGTTGCCTCAGTCCAGACATAAAACAGCCAATTAATAGTTATGTTAAAGTTAAACCAATCGATAATTTTTCTAAAACTAATGTAGATGAGCAATGGGCTAAAAAGTACTAGTTGCAAAACAAACAGAATAAATCCCAGCGAAGAGCCTAAGTACATTGGTATAACCGACAAATTGAGTAACTGAATAGCTAACAAATGATGCACAATCCAACCTCCAACACTTACCCCAAAAGAAAAGGTAGCCGTGAGAATAAATTGAATAGAAACATGTCGATAAATAACGTGCTTCATAGGCTAGATAAACAGTAAAATTAACCCCCCGGATACTCCGACTATACCAATAATTTTCTTAACCGTGAGTTCGTCTTTAAAAATAAATGCTGACATGAGCGTGAGTAATGAAATTGACCCTGCGTTAGCAGCGTTTACAAAACCCACATTGGGTGCACTATTAAACGCCACTTGCATAAAATAATTAAACACAGCTCCGCTAATACCAATTATTGCAAGTGCTATCCATTGTCTGTTTGATCGATTTTTAATACTGACCTTTTTAATCACCATTTCACCTGCAATAAGCAGAGTCACGATAATCATTGAGTAAACCAATCTTGATAGGATTGGCACACCAAGGTTCAGCAAATATTTTGAACTCAGCGCCAGCATTCCCCAGCAAAAGAACGCGCCTAACGTGTATACAACCCAGGCGCGATTACCCTGATGTATTGACTTGCTTTTTTCTACAATTATCACTGCGGAGAATCCAATGATAAGACCAATGGCAATAATTGATTTAAGATTTAGTGGAGCGTTAAACAAGAAAATTGAGGCAATTGCGGTAAAGACCACATAACTTTTAGAAATAATGAGGCTATATCCTGGGTTGGGAGAAAGCTGCATTCCTTTGAGGGAAAATACATTCCCCAGATAACTAAAGAAAATTGCTTGAATCACAATGAGGGCTTGGGCAAATGGCGAGAGTGTATACGAGATTGGAGAAATAAACTGCATGAGCAGATAGACAATTACCGGGATTAAAAACATGGCTAAGTTATTGAGTTGATTCGGGGTTTTTAAACTATTACTCCAACGCACGGCCAAATACAAAACAACTGATGAAACGAACATGATCAAACTGGCAAGTATCCAATGCATAGATGGTGTATTTTAGCCTAGATTATTAACTATTTATTTGCAGCTTTCTTTTCGCCAAACCATACACGCCAGAAGTTAGCATAACCCCTGCAAGGAGAATACCTATCGCCAAAAGAGCGACGGTCTGGGCAGCGTTAGTTTTTTCGATACACATACCGATCGGGATAGCCAGAAATAAATAGGGCAAGCGAGAAAGCATCGAAAACGTCGATAGCGCGGTGGCGCGGGAATTCGACGACACACTTTCATTGATCACCGTACTAGCCTGAATCTCAGGCCATTGGTAGACAGCAAAACGCGCCAGAATTGCCAGGCAACCGATAGCCATACCCACCAAGGGAGCTATCAGCGAAGTGCTCAGCAACACTGCCAACGTCACAAGCGCCAAGCCGGTAAACCCAAAGGTACCTTTCAACCGCGAGTAGAGGAAGTTGCCCACAGCTCCCGCCAGGATGGTCGCGGAAAACAAGATTCCCATCGCCTTTTCGCTCATGCCGTAGTAGACAGCAAGAGCGTTATCCAGCGATGCACCCACAAGGATTATGGTTACGCTGCTTACCATGAGAAGAGACAAAAGCGGTTGGTGCAGCATACCGTTTTTAAGCACCTCAAAGCCAACTGCGGTTTTGGCGACAAATTCTTTGAAGCTAAAGTGATCGGTGTCGATGGGTGGCTCGGTGAAGAAGAAGCTGACAGTTAGCGCGATAAAACAAGTTAAGGCGAGTAAGTAGAAAGGCAAGCCCGGGCTGATGATATAGGCAGCTCCACCGACAGCACTCGCCAGTGCCATAGACACAAGGCCAGTTGAGGTCATTCTTGAGAGAATTGTGTCATACTCTGCCTCCCGCTTGAGGGTTTTCAAAGAATCATAGATGAAGGCATGATGGGTACCGGAGAACAGGGCATGACCCAGGCCCGCCAAAACCACCGAGGCTATAAGCATTGAGTAGTTTTGGGCAGCACCCATAATGAGGGCATTGAGGCCAGTGATGAAAAACGCTGTCGCGAGCGTTTTTTTCTTGCCGAAAAAATCAGCAATCGCCCCGGTGGGGATTTCAAAGATAAACGTAGAGCTATATGCCACCAGCTCAATGACGCCAATGCCTTGATAATCCGTGAACAAAAGGTAGAAGGAAATCCAAATCCCCATCCAAAACAATGCTTGAAAACAGGCAGTGGTGATATAACTCAAGCGAAGATTGCGCTGCATTGAAATAACCATAGAGGCAATTTTACACGCTTTTTAATTACCTGCTTGTAGTTTTTTTAGTCTACGAGCAAAGCGAGAAGTTTCCTCTGTCGAGAGAAATTACTCATTTAGCTTGACGGAATTGAGTAAGAAGATCCGCTAAAACTTGTCTTTCGCTAAGCTCCCAGGCTGCATCCTTAAGTAATTGTCCCTCTTCTTCTTGAGTCCTCTGCAATTCAGGAATGGGCTTAAGTCCTATTCCCTGGTTATAAAGTTCTCTCACATAAGCATTCGGAGAAATTACATTGTAGTCTTGTAGTTTTATAGCCTCCAGTGCCTCTAGTTGTTTCACGGTGTCATATAGTAGATCATGAGATCGATCATCGGATTGATACTTTCGCCAATCTTTGGGTATGCCGTTATGTATGCAGTGCAAAACATAACCCATTTCTTCAACTGTAACTCCTTGTTCTCCTGCTTCAGAAGCTCTAATTGCATTCATTACTATCCATCCGTGATCACCACCTTGATCACCACGCCACTTATCTAGCTTATCAACAAGATCGCTAGCAACAGCCTGGCGCCTCCCAGCTGGGGTTACTACTCTATTATCTTCCAAAGCACGAAGGCATGTTTTTACTTCGCTTGGCCATTCACCTCGAGTCATTCGTAACCCCAAAACGACTTT
>CAZVUJ010000083.1:0-4576 GCA_964630135.1 uncultured Pseudomonadales bacterium
CGCTCACCTATAGGCAACTTGGCGACTTATTTGATTTTGGCTATGCATTGACGGTTCACAAAGCCCAAGGTTCACAAGCTAAGTCGGTTTTATTATTTGAAGAGCGCAACAAACACATGAGCGATGAAGATTGGAGGCGTTGGCTCTACACCGGCATTACTCGAGCTCAGGAATATCTGACGATTGTGGGATAATGAGGAATGGAAAGAAAAGATATTGATAATCTTTCGGCACGGGATTTGTTACTTTTCACAATGAAAGAGGTGTTTCATTTAATCGCTGGCGATACGTGTAATGAAGAAGAATTAGTTGCCAGGACCCGTGGACATTGTGCTCATGCGTCAGAGTCTGTTGTCTCACGAGTTTATGCAGAAAAAATATTTGAAGGTGGAGCTATGACCGTCATATATTACTATGACACCTCGCAGGAGCCGCAAACTTTCAGGGAGACAGACTTAAACGCTCATGCTATGTTCGTGATTAATGACGGCCATGGAAAATGGTATGCAGGCTCACCTGCAAACTATCTGTCTGGGGCAAGTCATCCTGAGGTTCAACTTTGTGAAGCTACTACCTTAGCAGAACTGTTGGAAGCAGTAACTACACAGACGGGAGGCATTTGGCCGCAAATTGAATATGTGGAAGGAGCGTTAGGTAACAAGCCATATATTGATGAAGCACAGAACAAGCTTGTGTTGCATACCGCGGCCCGGTCAGTTAATCGAGAAATCGGAGCAGATCGAACTACCGTTGCTCCAACATTCATTGAAATCCCCTAATAATTTAGACATGTTGTCAAAGCTCAGAACTTACGCAATAACTTTTTTGTAAAAAGATCAGGAAATTGTTTTAGATTCTTCTAGTTTTACCAGTTCAATCCTGTTTTCCATGTCTTTGAGCTTGCTTTTCAAATCCTTGGCTAACTTCACGCCCTTTTCATACTTACCAATTGCCAGTTCAATATCGAGATCCCCGCGTTCGAGTTCCTGGGTAATGGCTTCAAGCTCTTTGAATTGAGAGGCAAGTGTCTTGGCATCGTTAGGCATAGAGCTCCTTATTACGTTTAGGTATGATTCACTACTCTCGATTGTCATTCCCAACTTGCCTGCCCGCCTTTGGACGGATTGGAAATCCAGAATTGCAAGTATCATGGATCCTCGGGTCAAGCCCGAGGATGACAAGAGAATGAGGTTTTTCTATTCTACAACTATACGCTTAATATCGTTAACCACCGAATCAAATGTGCCACTTGCAAGCTTCGTCCTTACCACTTGTTGCAAAGATACTGCCGCAATCTCTTTGATCACTTTTCCATCCGCATCTAAAGTAAGGCTAAATCCACGTTTAAGTGTTTGCTCATAGCTTAACGATTGCAGCAGCCGTGCCTGCGCCATAAGACGGTTGGTATGGGTTTGGAGTGATTGCTTAAGCACCAGTTCTTGGGTTTCGAAGCGCTTGAGTAGCAGTTCAATTGATTGAACTGGTTTTTTAAGGAGAGCATGCAGAATGAGAAATGACTGTTGATTCGAAGACTTCAATTCATGCAATCGAAGTGTTATTTTTTGATGCCAATACGAAACCAAATTATCAATTTCCAAGGCAATTTCTTGTTTATCGCGAACGACTAGCTCGGCCGCATTGCTGGGTGTCGAGGCTCTGACATCGCAAATATAGTCAACCAGTGACCAATTATCTTCGTGGCCGATGGCGACGACGAGGGGAACTTTAGTGGCAAACACCAACCGGGCTAGCTCCTCGTCATTAAAGGCGGCCAAGTCTTCGGCACTCCCACCCCCACGGCACATAATCAGCACATCAAAATCAGACGCGTGCTCATTGCAATAGGCGAGTGCGGCTTTTAGGGTTGCCAGCGCAAGTGAACCTTGGACATTTACATTAAGCACCTTAATAGTTAGGCCACTCGATCGCGCAGATAAAATTTTGATGACATCGTGATAGGCTGATGAATTTTGAGCCGTAATAAGGCCAATATTCCGTGGCCATTGTGGTAATGCTCGTTTGTGTGACGGATCAAATAACCCTTCAGCCTCAAGACGTTTTTTAAGTTGCTCGAAGGCGGCGTTCAGTGACCCCTCGCCCACTGGTTCGATCGATGAGGCCATGAGCCGGAATCGGCCCGAGCCCTTATAAAGTCCGGCAGTGCCCATGGCGCGAACGTTCATGCCGGCAGTGAGCTCACGGGCGTTGCGAATCATATGTAATAACCCAAAGACATCCAAAGCCGAACCACTATCTTTAATCGTCACAAACACCAGGCGATTGTTTTTAATATCCAGCCGAGAGATTTCCCCTTCCACCACGACCTCGCCCATAAGTCCGAGATGGTGAGTCACGGCGTCATTAAACTCACTCACTTGAAATATCGGGGTCAAAGCTTCTAAAGGATTCATATCTAATTGATCAGCAAACAAATCTTGCATAAAAAAATTATGTATAAGCTTGCGTGTATACTCGGAGTATTACTAACGATTACCCTTAACTTTTCGATTGTAACAGATGCATCCCTATACACTCATCCGCACAAAACGTGCTGCGAATATGCGAATAAAAATCTCTCCATCGGGAGATGTGGTGGTAATGGCAGGGACTTTGCTACCCAAGTTTTTAATTGACCGGTTTGTGGCTCAATCACAGCCTTGGATCGCCAAGCATCTGCACCGCCTCCACCTGAGATCGAGTGAAAAACTGATCGATTGGTCGCAAAATCACCTGACTTTTTTGGGGAAACCATACGTTCTCTCCCTTGAGACTCAAAAATTTTTAGCGCAACGAGTGAGTGTGGAGCATGGAACAATCCGCGTAAACCCCGCCAGCCTGGCCGCAAAACACGCCAAAAAAACCCTGGAAGTGTGGTTGAAACATACGGCCGAGATCCATATAACCAGACGTGTTAAGCAACTCAGTGGAACGATGCAGGCTTCCTATAGCAAGCTTCGGTTTAGCCAACAATCAACGCGCTGGGGCAGTTGCTCATCCACAGGAACCCTAAGTTTTAATTGGCGCCTTATACATTTTTCACCCGAAACGATTGATTATGTGGTCATCCATGAATTAGCCCATACGTTTGAAATGAATCATTCTGCTGCCTTTTGGCGCATTGTGCGAGCCTATTGCCCTGCCTATGCGAAACATAAACACATCTTATCGAGATATAACTCGCACATTGAGTAATAGTCATGCTTTCCGATATTGAGGTATGGCTTTTTAGAGAATCAAGGTATAATAGTGATTAGTTACTAGTTAGTGGTCACCTGTTTATTGAAGAGACTTCGCTAAAAAACTTTTCAAGTTTTCCCAAATGACAGTGTGCGTGGTGTATGCACCAATCCTTGAACGGAGGTGAAACATAAAATATGGCGACAAAATTATTTGTCGGTAGTTTGTCATGGAATACTACAGACGATTCGCTGAACCAGGCTTTTAGCCAATTCGGTACCGTCGTTTCTGCCAATGTCATCCGTGACCGCGCTACCAACCGCTCCAAAGGGTTCGGGTTTGTCGAGATGTCATCTGACGCCGAAGCCAAAGAAGCCTTAGAGAAAATGAATGGTCAAGATTTAGACGGACGAGCAATCGTGGTCAACGAAGCCCGCGAAAAAGCTCCCCGACCTCAATTTGGCCGGTAAGCATTGATTTTAATCAAACAAGTAAACCCCTTACGTAGTAAAAACTAAGGGGTTTTTTGTTGTGTGTGAAGCTTCATAACACTTTAGACTTAGATAGAAAATAGGTGTTTAACCTAGGTTATTACCTGCAACATGGATTCCCGATGCAGGCTCGCTTCGCCAAGTCTAACTCGGCTTCGCGTGCCTCCTCGGGAATGACACGTCCTGACGATGTTTCTAAGTCAGAAGTCTGAACAGTTACAAGGTGTCGAGGGCACTTTAGTTATCCCAGTAGCGCGTGCTATACTTGCCCACGTTACGTCAGGTTGTAAAGTACTCTTATGAATCAAAAGCCTCAGGGATTTTCCACTCCTTTTCGGGATTATTTCAAAAAACTTTCGGCGATTGATCGCGGCAAGCGAGATAGCGATGAGTTTGGCTCGATTCTTATTTTGACGTTAGTTGAAGAAATTGGTGAAATGGCCCGGGCGTATCTGGCTAAGCATGGGCGCAAAAAAACCAATTTAGCGGCTCAGGCAGACGAAACCTATGAACAAGAGTTGGGTGATATTTTGGTTTCCATATTGCGGTTTGCCCGCGTCAAAAAGATCAATTTAGATGAGCGAATTAAATATTCTTTAGCCAAAATTGAAAAACGGCAACTGCAACCTAAGCAATAAAAAGGAGCTGACTATGTTTGTGACAGTCATCAACGATTGCCAAAGTTTTAATGAAGTCGGCCGGCAGGAAACGAGACTGAGTTCTCTTCTGAATGCGCCGGTTACGTTTATGGGGGTGGACAGCGACTTTTCGGTGAATGCGACGCTTGAGGCAGCCGGCAATCTGGTCGATGTGTTGGATGCGGCAGAGGGCAGAGAAGGAGTAGTGCTTGTCAATGTTGCCCCTCGGGGTGAGCAGAAAAAAGATGGTCATAACGGCACTGCGTTTGG
>CAZVUJ010000084.1:0-4554 GCA_964630135.1 uncultured Pseudomonadales bacterium
AAAGTAAAATTGAATGGAACCTACACTGGAGCATATCCGGCCATGTCATTGGCAGTATATTTTCGATCGGATGGGGTCACTCAAAATGGAGGAAACCTGTTTTTAGCTGATCCAGTTTATCCGTATCCTGAAGATTTAACCTTGCCTTTGCCTTCATGGATGAATGGTCAACCACAGTCGTTGCAATCAAATAATTCTCGCATTCCTGCCATGATCGTCTTTGGAAATGATCCAGCAGTGCCCGCTACTTGGTCTAGTGACCTTAGGCAGAGATGGGAAAATGCAATGGTATCTTCCTCTCAAGTGGTTAATGGCAACAATGCTCATGAAATTGCCAGAGAAGCTATGCCTTTGGCTGTGGATTTTTTTGCTCCCCTTCCAATTAAATGATAGAACCGTAAAAAAAGAGCAAATTACTCTAGTCAATTAGTCTTTACCTGCTTACCTCAAGGTCTTCTTTTCGCTATAGTGTAAGGAGTGGGTTTTTGTGCCCATAGACTATGTAGTGGAGAATCTGCGCGTGATCCCGACAACTGCCTTGGAAAAGCGACTGGAAGAACTAGAGAATCAATTGTGTAACCATCTTTTGTGGCGGGAGATTTTGGGCCACTTTACGCTTCGTGAGCGTGAGGCCTTTGAAGTTTTTGGTGAGCGCTATGGCTCTCAGGCTTTGGAGCAAAAGGTGTGGGGCATCGTGCGGGCCAATTTTTCAAAACAACACCTCACCAAACTCATTCTCCAGGCAAAGCGAGAATCGCGGTTTTATGCCCACCGCTTGATTGTGCATGAGCAACACCCGCTTCCATCAATCTCTCGAGCTACCACACCACATGAGGCGAAAAAAATTCCACTGAATCAGGCAAGAGACAGAAATTTGAGAAAAAAGATCGCCCAAACGGCTAAGCCCCTCGTCCAATCGTTTGTGACGCTGGAGTTTTTTCATCAAGTCCTGGTTCAGTATTTTTCTGAATCGGAACAAAAAGAGTGGGTCGATAAACTAGCCGAACACGCTGATCCCGATGCACTGCCCGCCTGTATTGAAGCCATCGAGGCGCGCGCAGGAAAAAGTTTGAGCGAGCTTATGAGTTGTGTCACCCAGGAAGCCGAGCGGCGGGTGGTGGCAATTATAGTCGACAGTGTTGAGGAATATCGGGCACTGGAGCGCAAGGGTTTGGCGCAACCCATGATGGAGGCGCTGGAGCAGCAGAATTGGGCCGAATTAGTCAAACAATATCAAGTTTTAGCCTCGTAAAAAAACCTATGGCAGATGTTGGAAACCAAGAATTTCACTCAGCCCCTTCAGATGTCTCTACTGATCTGGGGCAAGATCTCCTGAGGCTAAGAACGAGACTGGCGATTAAGGGTAAGCTTCAAAATACCATATCCTCTGACCTTTCCGAAGCGAATCATGCTCAAGATATGCCGTTAGAGGGTAATGATTTACAGAGTGAGTTGTTATTTCTTCCTCAGCCTTATCGAGGGAAATTTTCTCCTAATAAAAATTATATCTGGAAGCACACCAGACTGGATTACCTGTGGCAAACGATGGGGCAGGATAGACAGGGGTTAGCCATGGACCCTGAATCCGTGCTACGTTTTTGGGGAGCCGCCAAAGAAGGCGATACAGTTTCAGTTGAATTGCATCAGGGAAAACGGAATCTATTGAAGCGGGAGGCAGGGGAGCCACATTTAGTCACAGTCCTTAGAGACCACAAAGGGGACACTATTCGTGAGTACAGCTACCAAGAATTGCAAAAGTTACATGAACAACGGTTGAAAAAAATTGAAACAGAGCGGTTGGTCAAGGCCGAGGAATTTCGCTATTTAGTCGGTCGGAACCGGGGCAGTGCGCTTGAGGAGCTGGGGTATCGCCTTGAACCAGCCTCGCCCACATCGGGTGAAATCGTGGTTATTGACAAGGGGGGGCATCGGTTTTCGCAAAGTGAGTTTGAGCGGTACTTGGAACAAGACAAGCCGAACCGGTTAGAGCAGATCGAAAATTTGGCCAAGATGAGAGGCAGCAAGAAACAGGGTTTCAAAGAATTTATCACCAAAGAAACTCGGTTGGGCCGGGCAGCAAGCAATGCCTTTGGCGCTCGGGAGGCCAAACGAAGCCAAAAAGCCATGGTGTTGGCCATGCGCCAATATGAAGCGGAAAAACAAGGATCGAGGCTCAAGCAGGCAAAAAATGTGCTATCCCGGGGAGCGTTTGCTGTTGGTCGACCGTTTTCGTTTGTCGGCGCGGCCACGCGGGCCACGGTGGGGATGCTCGCCTACGACTACAACCCCCTGCGGCCACTGTTTGGGGCAACAATCGGCAAAGCCTGGACAGCGGATTGGGGCAAATTGGTTCCAGAGGGGAAGTGGCATGATCGAGTGGATGGATTAAGCTTTCGCGAATTAGCCGGCAGGTTAGAGGAGAAATTCTTAACCGATCCCATCACCGGAGAACACGTGCGCACCCCGGCAATTTCCGAAAAAAGGTTGCGGCAAGCGGTTGTGGGCGGCGTTGAATGGGGTGTCAAAATGCAATTGCTGCCCAATCTCTTGAGTCAGATGCCTGCCATTGCCGCGCTTAACCTCAACCCCGGTGAAATTTGGTCAATGTACCGTAGTGCTAACATGGTGCGCAACTCACCTGGGTCAGTGAAGCAATTTTATGAGCTTTTGAAACATGCCGAAAGCAAGGGCGAGCAGGCGAAGTTGATGGGTTTGGCAGCGGTTTCAGCTCCACTGTTTTTGGTGGCCGAGAAAGCCACGGCCGGGGGCGTGGTTAATCCGGTGCTGATGTTTGACGTCGGGCTCATGCGCTTGGCAGGAGAAGCGCAGCGGTATATGGCAGAAAGCGGCATGGTGTCGACGAAATTCTTCAAAGCCCTTGAAGCAATTGAAACGGGAATCACCGGAGCGTTTGCGTTTGATTCACTCACGGGCTTGGCTACCAGAATTGAAACGTATGTGAAAACAGGAAGCCTCGATCCTTTATCTCACGTGTCTTCGGAAAAGCAACTCCTTAATATGCTCGACCATCATTCGGATTTGGCCATGGGAGAAAGTAGCATCTTCGGCCGATTTCAACGCTTGGAACATGCGATTCTCTCGAAAATTCGCCCCGAGATGGCAGCTCAACAGAGAATGGTTGTCATCCCCAATGATCAGGGTGAAGCAGTGCAGTATTCCATCGTCAAAGAGCATGGGGAAACGAGGATTATTCGCAGCAGCAGCGAGGGGATGGCGGTGTGGGAACAGGGTTCGTGGATGACAGTTGCGTCCCCAAGTCCGGTGGAAGCTCATCGCCTGGACGCTCAAGCTTTGGTGGGTTTGCATAATCGAGCTACGCAGGCGGAAGCGGTCTTGGCTACGGAACATGCATCAGCACAAGATCTGGCTGAGGCGCAAGCACTAGCGGAAGCCATAATCGAACCAACGCTGGCGGTCCACGATTACGCGGTTTTTAGCGAAGACGGAGCCACAGTGGCGCTGCGCATGGATTTAGCAGTGGTCGATGGTCAAACAGAACCTTATGAATCGGCAGCCCAAAAAGTCGAGCGGTTGTTTAGTCATCTCACTCCTCAGGCAGATGGACAAATTGATGATGAAGCCATGGGTTTGACCGGGGAGCAAGTCCAGCGGATGGAACCGGGCAGCTACGAATTGGAATTTATTGCCGGCAAAGATAGGGTCTTTGAAGCGCAAGTCCGCTCGGATTTGGTCGATCGACTTATGAGTGACGCTCAGGAAAACGGCCTGAGCTATGATCTTAACCTCATTAAAGCGCGAATGGTTGCTTTCCTGGAGCAAGGGCTTATTGACGAGCGAACGATTGAGGGAGAAGTTGACTATGCCACTCTCTATCGGTATTTGTTTGCCGATGCCCAAACTAATTTCACCCAAGCCGATCGCGAGGCTAACCCACAGAAAGCATATTTTCTAACTGAGCGGGAATTGAGTCCTGAAATTGTCCTAGAAGTTACCGCGGGCACCAGTGTCGGTCAGCTCTTGAATGCTCAAGGCTATGCCTTAAACGATTTGATGCTGGAAGAAGGAGTCACAGTATACAAACTAGTTGATGGCCAACGCCAAGAAGTTTCTTGGGAAAACTTGGATGTGGTCTATGCCGGTGACCGGTTTGTTATCGATCGTGATGGCGATGCTGCTGAGACTGATTTGGAAATGCCGGTATTTACTCATGAGGAGGTTAGTGTTGAGCAGGTAGTCGAGCCAGTGCCGGCCGAAGCGGAGCCCTCAGCCCCATTGCCTGAAATTCCGACTCTGGATTATCTCATGGCCAACGAACCGTTGCGCTCTCCCCATGGAGAGATCTATGTAGGAGAAATTCAGCCAGGGAAATACATGGGCCAGGTGATAAACGATCGGTTTGAGGGATATCTTGATAATCCGTGGAAAGAGGTCTATCAGGCATTTGTAGACAGGAAAGTGGAATTGTATACCGTTGATGAAGCGGGCAACAAAGTTCGGGACTTTAGAACCAGTGACCTAAATGACGTCTTTGCTGGCGAGAAAGTGGTGCTGAGTGATCCCGATGGCGTTTTT
>CAZVUJ010000085.1:0-4553 GCA_964630135.1 uncultured Pseudomonadales bacterium
TGTTTTCGCTATCGCTTGATCCTTCTCTCGAGTTTCACTCGCGATCAGGATGACAACACCGTATTGTGTAGGCGACAATTCCCCTGTCCTCAATGTCCGGGAACATTGGTACACTATTCACTATGAACAAAAACTTATTCGTGCTTAGCTTGATTATGATGGTCAACGCCCTGAGTTATGGGGTTATCATTCCCTTGCTGTACCCCTATGCCATTCGCTTTGGCTTGAATGCAACCAGCATGGGCATACTATTCGCCAGTTTTTCGGCGGCACAATTTTTGGCTACTCCCATCATTGGCCGATTGTCGGATCGCTATGGCAGAAAGCCCACCCTAACGCTGTGTTTGCTTGGGTCTTCTGCCTCATTGGCTTTGATCGCCCTGGCCACTTCGGCTCCTATGCTGTTTGTGGCCAGAATCCTGGACGGCATTACCGGTGGCAATATTTCGGTGGCTCAGGCAGCTATTGCCGACAGCACCAAGCCCGCTGAGCGAGCTAAAGCATTTGGTATGCTCGGGGCGGCGTTTGGGTTTGGGTTTACCTTCGGGCCGGCTCTGGGTGGCATCTTAAGCCGATGGGGATTAAGTGCCCCCTTTTGGTTCGCTGCGGCGTTAGCACTCCTGGGCACCATTTCGAGCCAGCTGTGGTTAAGTGAAACGAATGTCACCCGGGAATTCAAACAGGGGATTCACTTATTTGAGGTTCGCAGCCTTTTAGCAGCCCTGTTTAAACCAGTCACGGGGCCCTTGCTGATGATTGCCTTTGTCAGCCTGATTGCTCTCAATGCCTTCATCTTAGGCTTTCAAAGCTACACGGTCGATGTGCTCAAACTATCGGCCACGCAGATCGGTTTGCTGTTTGCGCTGTTTGGGGTGATTAGCATGGTGATGCAAAGTGTGGGCATCCGGCTGTTGCTAGCCAACATTAAGCGCAAGCTCTTTATTGCGCAAAGTGGTCTGATGTTGTCAGCTCTCGCGATGCTGGTGGCGGCATTGCGCTTGGATTTTGTTGGTTTTAGTGTAGCCATGCTTTTGTTTGGTGTGGTCAATGCGCCGATTTCACCCGTTCTTACAGCACTGCTTTCGGCCCGGGTTAAGGCAGAAGATCAAGGCGGGATTATGGGTTTTAATCAGGCCTATGCGTCTCTAGCTCAAGTCATCGGTCCCCTTATTGCGGGCTTCATTATCAGCCGGTCGGTGACACTCGTGTTTGCTTTCGCCGCGGGCATGTTTCTGGTATCCCTCATGTCGACCCGGCTCGCTCACAGCAATGAGAAAATTGATCTCTAATTAGTTGTGTGCGGTATTTCCATTTTTTAGCGTTACAATTAGCTATATGTCAAAAAAAGTAATCGTAATTGGTGCTGGTTTGGGGGGCTTAAGTGCAGCGGCATTACTAGCCAAAAATGGTTTTACGGTCGAACTGTTTGAAAAAAATGAGCAAGTAGGTGGCCGGGCTTGGGTGACTCAAGAAAAAGGATTTACCTTTGATATGGGTCCATCCTGGTATCTAATGCCAGAAGTATTTGAAAACTTCTTCGCTCTTTTTGACCGGAAGCCTCAAGACTTTTTTAGTCTAAAAAAACTTTCTCCCTCATATAGAATCTTTTTTGAAAAAGGCGAAACGGTTGATATCTCCACGAACCTGCCTGAGATGAAAAAATTATTTGATTCATTTGAACCTGAAGGTGGAGAAAAACTAGAAAAGTATTTGGAAGCTACAGGCAAACTTTATCGTTTGTCCATGGAAAAGTTTATCACCAAACCGTTTCTCAAATGGACTGAAGTGCTTGATAAATCAGTCAAAGACATGGATCCGCGCATGTTACCCACGATGATCATGCCACTAGACTCCTATGTAAAACGGTTTTTCAAAAATCCTAAAGTGCATAAAATTCTGGAATATACCAATGTTTTTCTGGGAGGTAGCCCGTATAACACGCCCGCGCTATATTCGATTTTGTCGTATGTGGATTTTTGTTCGGGTGTTTTTTATCCCCAGGGGGGAGTGACTCAATTGCCTCAGGCAATTGCACAACTTGCCACTACACACGGAGTGACTATCCGACTTAATGCGTCGGTCGAGAAAATTGTAACACGAAACGGGAAAGCTGCTGGAGTGATGGTTAAGGGGAAAATTCATGCTGCTGACGTGGTTCTTGTTAATGCCGACTACCACTATTCGGAGACACAACTATTGGAAAAAAACGATCAATCGTATTCACAGCAATACTGGAATAAGAAAGTCATCGCCCCCAGCGCTATTTGTCTCTATCTGGGTTTTAATCGCAAAATTCCCCAGCTTACGCATCACAACTTGATCTTAGAACACGACTGGCAAGACCACTTCAAAGCGATTTTTTCAAAGCCGGCTTGGCCAGAAAAACCTTCATATTATGTGTGCGCTCCCAGCATTTCTGACTCCGGGGTAGCTCCGCGGGGTTGCGAAAATATTTTTGCGCTTATTCCGGTGGCTAGTGGATTGACAGACACGCGCGAAATAGTTGCTCACTATAAAAATATGGTCATTGGTGATCTAGAGCGTTTGAGTGGAGTGAGCTTGCAGGGTCATCTGGTCCTAAGTAAACACTTCACCCAATCCGATTTTGCCCAACGCTTTAACGCATATCAAGGAACTGCTCTGGGCTTGTCGCACACACTTTTGCAAAGCGCACTTTGGCGGCCCAAACTCAAAAGCAAGAAAGTTGCCGGACTCTACTATGCAGGCGCCTACACCCACCCCGGCGTCGGCATGCCTACGTGTGTGCTTTCTGGTCAAATTGCTGCCACATTAGTCACCAATGATTATGCCTAACAGAAATACAAGACAAATTTTCTATAACGGTAGTCGCACCTATTTCTGGACCAGTCTATTTTTTCCTAAACAAGTTCGTGAAGATGTGTTTGTGCTGTATGCATTTGTGCGCACGGCTGATGACTATGTGGATGCACCCGTGCCCCAACTTGTTCACTATCATGACTTCAAAAAAGCCTATCGATTGGCTAGTAATAATAAAAAAACAAACAATGCCATCGTTAAAGCCTTCGTAGCTTTAAGCAACCGAAAAAAATTTGATCCTGAATGGGTTGATGCCTTTTTCTTGTCTATGGACATGGACACTAAAAAAACCCTTTTTTTGAGCCTCGATGATACAGTGCGTTATATCCATGGCTCGGCAGAAGTAGTTGGTTTAATGATGGCCAAGGTGATGCGCCTGCCCAAAAAAAGCTACAAAGGGGCGCAACTATTAGGTCGCGCCATGCAGTACATTAACTTTATTCGAGATATTGATGAAGATGTACAGTTGGAGCGCAGCTATTTCCCCGAATTAGAACTACGTCGCTTCGGCATTGAGCAGTTAGACCGGGCGTATATTTACAGTCGTCAAGAACGGTTTGTCCGCTTTGTGCACGCGCAAATTGAACTGTATCGCGGATGGGAACAAGAAGCTTCATTCAGTTATCGCTTTATTCCCAAGAGAAAGCGAATCCCGATTGTTGCCGCTGCGAATCTCTACAAGTGGACTGCCAGACAAATTGAAAAGAATCCGATGATCGTCTACGAGCGCAAAGTGAAACCATCATTGGCAAGAATTTTTTGGGAACTAGGCAAAGCGTGTATATACTAACCCTGTCGAAACTCAACTATTGGATCAAGTTGTCGCGACCGCGTTTTTGGTTGTATGTGTTGGGCCCCTACCTCATTGGGCTGGCGGCAGCGACCACAAGCGTATACCAATGGTGGCGTTTAGATCTGTGGCTCTGGTTGTCCTATTTTTTGTTTCCGGCAAATTTGTATCTCTATGGTATTAACGATGCTTGTGATGCCGACACTGACGCTTTTAATCAAGAAAAAAAGGGTAAACAAGAGCACGTCATCAATCCGGCGAATGAGAAATGGCTTAGGCAAATTATAGGAGTTATTGGTCAAGCTTCGCTTTTGATGGGGGTTGCTACTTTATCCGGATGGTCATTTGTCTATTTGATATTCTTTTTATTGCTTTCCACGGTATATTCTACTAAACCTTTGCGCTTAAAAAGCCGCCCGGGTGCTGATTTTTTAAGTAATGTCTTATACGTTTTGCCAGCGGGGGTTGCCTGGTCCATGTTAACCAACACGCCATTACCTTGGTTGACGCTTATTACTAGTGGCGTCTGGTGTGGCGCAATGCATCTTTTTTCTGCTATTCCGGATATTAAAGCAGATACCCAAGCGAATCTACGAACTACTGCCGTCATGCTTGGTAAGAAAAAAAGCTTGGTGTTGTGCAGTCTTCTGTGGCTGGCAGCAGCAGGTGGAGCAATTAGAGCATTAGGTGGGGTTGGGCTGCTGGCGATAGTGTATACCATCATTCCACTGCTGCTTTTGGACAAGCCGACGAGCGTGATTCGCCGAATCTATTGGTATTTTCCCATGCTCAATGGTCTGTTTGGCTTCGGACTTTTTTGGTGGGTGTTATGGAGATGAATATAGTCAAAGTCCCATTAGTGTCGAGTATTATTACTGCGCTTAAATAAGCATAAACTAATTCGAGAATAATAAAAGAATAAATT
>CAZVUJ010000086.1:0-4505 GCA_964630135.1 uncultured Pseudomonadales bacterium
GAGCACCTCAACCTCACTTACACCTCTCCCAGCCCGTAGTTTGGTTACCAGCGCCAAAACGTGGTAAATATGCGTACCGACTTCGTCTAGATGTTTCGGCTTGAGTGAAACTCAAGCTCAACATGACTCACTACCACAAGCTTCGCACCTCACTCGCATGCAACTCAAGCAGATATCATTATTTATATTGTTTAAACCTCGACCAGGTTTCTCTAATGCGGTGGGTTTCGGGAGTAATGCCCTTGTTTTCAAGCCAGTCGTAGGCTTGAGTCACTTGCTCTTCATACGGTGGAGCCGTCACCGTGATCAAGTATTCTTGGGTCGGTTCGTTGTAGGCGACCACAAAGCCATCGCCTTCATGGGGAAGTTGACGCAATACGGATGCGGGTGGCAGAGCAAGGGAGGGCTTAGGAGCAGTTGAGGCTGAGGGTGCGTGTGTTTGAGTTGGACTAGTGCCGAGGAGTAATTGCAATCCAATAATTAAGCATACAAATGCCACTATCATAACCAAGACTTTTTGATAGGCTTTGAGCTGTCGCCACCAGAGGCTAAAAGCTTGAGGAAATTTAATTAAAATGTGTATGATTTGGTTCATGGTTGTGCTTCCAATTGTTTGGCATACCCTTGATAAAGCGCATAGATGTCTTCGCTGTATTCGATGCAGCCGGGTGAATCAAAACCACAGTAGCCTCGGGCAACACGTTTTACAATCGTTTCATCCCAAAAACCAGAACCAGCATCACCTGATGCCCCTTGTATTTTTCTGGCAGCTCGGTCTAAGTTCGAGCCAATCTCGCAGCGTTTCATAAGTGAGGTATCCTCTGGCGGAAGACTTGTTGCGCCCCCAAAGGTCAACTCTTCCAATTGCCCCATGCCCATGACGGTTGTGGGGCGCATGTATTCATTACCACGGCAAGTGCGGTCGCTGTAGCGTTTCATCCCATTGGCTTTATTAACACACAGGTTATAGCACCCGCCCGGCCACTCTTTGCAGGTGTCGTAGCAATAGAGAGCTTTGCATTTGCCTTGGGCTTCAGAGGCACCGTTGGGCGAACACCCTGCGTCGCGCCACCAACCATCAAAATTACCCAAGGCATAATCCTCCGGGCTAAGCCTGAAAATATTGGGCGATTCAATATGGAGCATGGCATAGAGATAGGGCAAGCTGATGCCGTGCTCTTGAGCTAATGCCGCCAAGTCAGCGGCTAATTGGTCAGAGGCGGTGTAGAGGCCACGAGCCGTTTGGTTGTCACGAGAACGCTGGGCTTGCTCTGAATCCATACACTTAAGATCCACTTCTGCCGGAATGCCGATAGCGCGCACGATCGAGGGGTAGAGACACGCCATTTCATCAAGATAAGTGAGACCTGAGTCGTAACCCATAAACCGACTCCAGCCATCGCCCAAGGGCAAGAGATACGTTCTAGTCAAGCGCTGCAGGGAGTTGGCCATTTGCCCGCCTAAAAAGTTGATTAACGGTGGTTCATCGCTTCTGCCTTCAATTGAAGCGGAGATGGTACGCGTGCATCCCGGAGTGCCATCGGAGCAAGTAACTGGCTCAACTAATGTGGCGGTATCGGAATTGGCGGATATGTCTTTCTCAATCGAGCTACCAATTTCGCTAGAGTCTCCTGGTCCACTCGTCCGAAAAACTTTCGTGCCTTCATCACTGGGGAAGGTGAATTGCATATCAAATGCATTACGAAAGGCATCAAGCGCACCAGTGGTTTGATCAGCTATGACCCAGGTTTGGACAGTCGGTTGCGGTTCGGTGGGTGGTTGGGCGGTATTGGTAAAATCAAAGCGGTTGGCAATATTGCCCACAATTGCTTGCCACCACCAAGGACCTTCGTTTTTTTGTCTGGCCATCGCTTTGGAGCCCACAAATTGAGTATTATCACTCACACCTTCTGAACAGGTTTTGCCTTCGTCAGCCAGTTTGAAGATTAAGGAGCGGCAAAAATCTCCCATACCTGTAGCATAGGCATCACATTTGAGCGCAAACTCTTCGCAGTCTGCGGCAGAAATGACAAAGTTCTCTGGGCAAACCGGAGAATAGTTAGCATCAGCGCCATAGGCTTGTCCGCGTGTAGCAACTTGATCAGGTGGAAATTGGAGTAAATTAGAATATTCACTTTGGGCTTCCATGGCTTTGCGCACGCCTTCAATGCGAAACTCCAAAACAATGAGTGGTGGTGTGCCGCGGTTGAATAACTGGGCTAATCTGCGGTTTACGTTTGCAATTCTACAGGTCGCACTATCGCAAGGTTCTTGATACTCTTGATCACGGTAAACGACCATGTAGGCTTTGACGGCGGCTTTGTTGTCCGAAATAGCCAGGACTTGCCGCCGCTCAGTCGCACTAAATTGCTCTTGCCAAATTCTCATATAATCTGTGGGTAACTTTGCTTTGACTTCGGAAAAATTGTCGGGCGATGAATCGCCAATCATTTTTTGCATCAACTCTTGGCACACCTGAAAGTTACTAGGACCTAGCTTATACACCGGACTGGGATTGGAGCAATAGAGTTCACTGGCTACATATTCCGGCCTGCCCTCTCCTCCTGGAATAATGTGTTGGGCGCACTGCTGCAATTTTTCCCAGACTTGAGTGGCGGGGTCATAGAGTTTGACTTTGTAGTTGCCCCGCCAGAATTCTTGAATTGGATCATGAGTCTCGGGGTTATAGTAGGGGCCAATGTCGCCTTCGTAAGCCGAATCTCCACAAGCGAGATCATCGATTTCACCGTTTGTTTTATATACCCCATTGTCGTAGAGCAACCACTGAGAGCTTTGATTCGCACAGTTTTCGATGAGCGGCGTCACTAGCTCTGCATGAGCGTTGGGCACACCACACTGATCTTCTATAAACTTGACCTGTTCCTGGACTTGGGCGGGGCCAAGCGTGCTCGAATAATTGATTAAGGGGCCAAATTCCAAGATCACCTTTCGGCTCTTGTCAGGATAAAAGCCCAGGCCATAGTCGCTGCCGGTGATGCAGGCATCGACATCGCCACTGGCATCACAATAGACATTGGCAGCAATGACGTCGGCTTGGGTGTAAGCGCTAAGCGCCCCAGCCATAAACTCTTCTGCTTGGTATTCGGGGTTAATTAAGTCGAGCGGAGAGGCGGCTACGGCAATATTAGCGACACTTTTAACCCCATCATAAAAGGAAGCAAACTCAATCGCGTATCTAGAACCACACCGTTGCAAACCATCACTGTCATCGATACCGCTAACCATGCCTGAGCAATACATTTCTGCTTCAGGATTATTATACTCATTCCCAAAGACAATAATACTATCCGGATTAGCGATTCGGGCTAGGTTTGCACCAGCTTCACGGAGGTCTAAACCGCTATTTGCCGACAATCCCGTAACCCGCAGGATTAATGGTTTTGCCAGGTAGTAACTATCTGGTAAGCGATTTTTTTCATTGATATCAACCAACACCACTACTGGCCGATTGGCGGAATGGGTTTGGACAAAGCCAAAATCGTAGGGCATATTGCCGATATTAGTGCCGTAACTACCACACGCATTGCCCTGATACGCCCCATTAAGCTCATTGAGATACGCCTGACATTCCGGTGAAATGTCTTGTGCCGTTTCAGTTCCATCTCGATTGATGTCCCCGAAGATGTTGTAACTTACTGCGGGGCTATACGCCATTGCTCTGGATTCAATTTCAGAGAGGGTAACTGCCAAACAAGGATTATGCGTGTTATTGGAGGTAGTTGATACGCCTTGTCTAACTACTGTTTGACCACCCAGGAATCCACCCAATACGCCCTCGAAAGCTTTTTGATCACCCAAGATTTTTGATTCAAGAATGTCTCGAGGCCCGCAAGTGACTTTTGAGCCGTTCACCCAGCCCTCACAACGCTCGCGATCGACTTGATCGCCATTGCCGCACGCCGAGGGGTCCCAGTCGTCACAAGACAAGGCTTGCTCGGATTCAGGAAACAAGACATCAAGATTGCCCCAGGATTCGGTAGATTCAGTGGTTGAAGGGTTTTTCGACCGGGCTGACACAAAAGAGAAAGGGAGGCTAGCACAGGTGAAGAGCAACACAAACAATATGATGAGTTGCTTGATCATAAACCACTGCCTTGGTGAGCGCACTCAACCGAATGTTTTAAAGAATAAAGTCGAATTTCAGAATCGATTGATTACCCGTCAATTTGCTAATAAACAACAGGACAAACCAGGCGCCAAAGATCAAAAGAAGTCCGACCACCGCTTTGGTGATGGTGTCTTTGGCATGAGCCACTGCTTCTTTGTCGCCACCCGAAAACAGATATTTCAGTGCTCCCACAATAAGCATTACAAACACACCTATGCCGACAACACGAATCATCATACTTAAGAGGGAACTAAAGATGTTTTCAACAAAAGCTAAGCTGACTACATCGCCTTCATAAACATTCTCTTGGGCTCGGGCAATTGCGGGGTGTAAAAAGGGTACGATTGTAGTTACCACCAAAGCAACAAAATGGGAA
>CAZVUJ010000087.1:0-4471 GCA_964630135.1 uncultured Pseudomonadales bacterium
TTTTAAATCTACCGGAAAGTTGCTCTACAACGAGTTTGGAGTCAAGGCAAAAACTCAGCATCCCCTTGTCTCCCAAGTGTTGAGAAAGCAGGGTTTCCACCGCAATCAGCGCCTGTTTAACCGCCTCATACTCTGCCTGATTGTTGGTAGCAATGCCTAAAAAAACACCCCCCTCGGTGAGCACTTCGCCTGTAGCGGATTTAATGAGGTAGGCCGCCGCGGCCGGTCCGGGATTACCTCGAGCTCCACCGTCGGTGTAAATGACATACTGCATGTTTTAAGCCTGGGGTCGAATAATAAGTCGGCGTGACGCACCCTCACCTTCCGAGTAGGTGGTGACGTCTGGGTGTTTTTCAGCCACATACAGGTGAACCAAACGCCGTTCCGAGCCAGACAAGGGCGGTAGCAAAATTTCTTGGTGGCTGGTGGTGGCTTTGGTAACCGCTTGATCAGCTAATTCGTAGAGGGATTGAGCCCGGCGCTCAAAATAGCCATTAATATCCAGGCTTACGGGTGTAAACACGCTGTTTCCCTGATTAATCATCAGGCTTAAGAGTAATTTAAGCGCTTCAATTCTTTCGCCGTGATAACCAATTAATACTCCTGAGTCTTGAGGAGACAAGGTCACCACTAGGTTGAGTGATTCACTTTGATCGTTTACTTCAATCTGTGCATCGGGAAAACCCAAATGAGCTAAGACTGACTGGGTGATAGTATGAGCATCCATAAAAAACCTCAAATAACTAATATTGGCGACGTTAGGAGTGCAAGAGCCCATCTTATCACCCACGACAAGGGGAGTGGTCTTTAGGCGCTGGTTTTGGGTTTCAACCACTTAACCTTAAGTGCTTCAGCAAATCGAGTCACCCCACCCCACCCGGAAACTTTAGCTTGAATAAGCAGCGAAATGAAGGTGCTCATAAACCAATATAAGACGAGGCCTGAGGCAAACCGGAAGGTAAAAAAGAACATCATCACCGGCATAAGGTAGAGCATTTGTTGCTGCATGGAGGCTGCCATAGAGGTCATATCACTCGCCTCTTGATCATCTTTTGTATTAGGAGTGTTCAGAGCAACCACTTGAGCTGCACTGGTATCGAGGGCAGGCAACAACATAATTCCCAGCACAAATTGAGCCAGCGAAGACAAAAGAGGCAACACAAACCAGGGATCGGCTTTAGTAAGGTCAAGCCAGAGGAAGTTAGTAGCAAACCCCAAACCAGTTTGGTTTTGCAGCAGTGACATAAAGACTCTATACAACACAATAAACACACCCATTTGAAAAATCTGGGGCAAACACCCGGCCGCTGGATTAATCTTGTGTTCTTTAAACAGAGCTAGTTGGGCGTTTTGTAATCCTGTTTTATCCTTACCAAATTGCCGTTTTAGTTTTTCTATTTCCGGCTGGAGCAAGCGCATGGCTTCAGCGGCTTTCAGTGAGGGCAGGGTTAAGGGGAGTAAGATCACTTTAATGGCTAGGGTCAGGACAATAATTGCCAAACCCAGACTGCCGGTAGAGTGAACCAGCATGAGTAAGACTTCGCGCAGTGGTGAACTGATAACATCAAGCATACTAACCGGGAAAGTATATCATTAATTACCCCAAACCCAATCACTCCTACGCGTCGCGCGTGGTTTTTTCCATTCCCAGGTGTCGCCTTTGATGTTAGTGTTTTATGGGTCGGCTAAAGGGATGGCACGTGCTCAAGCGTTTTAAAGCCAGCCAACCGCCTTTATAAAGACCATGGGTAAGCATGGCCTCTTTGGCATAGACAGAACAGGTGGGGTGGTGGCGACAATTAACCCCAGGGTTATAGAGAGCAAAAAGACTAAACCAAAAACTTTTTACCAGGGCGTATAAACTAAAAACCCTGGTGATAAGAGTGGTGCCACTGCGGGTTTTGCTCATAGCCTTCGTTTCTGAATTTGGTGAAGCAGGGCGGCCTGCAGCTCTACAAAGCTCACCCCCAACACCGGTGGTTGGCAAATAATCACCAAGGGTGTTGGAGTCTTGCCTAAAGATGTTTGCAAGATCGCTTTAATCCGTCGCCGAATGAGATTGCGCTCAACCGCTTTTTTGGAGATTTTTTTAGACACCACAACGCGATGAGTAGTTTCCTGCCTGTCTTTTGCCGGAAAAGTAACAAACAAACCAGAAGCTCGGTTATTCATGTGGTTTCATTAAACACCAAACTGTGTATGCAGTCAGTTAAGCGGTGGATAGGCGAGTGCGGCCTTTTTGACGTCGACGCTTAATCACTTTCGCACCACTACTGGATTTCATGCGTACCAAAAAACCAATAACCCGAGAGCGCTTGGTTTTGTGGGGTTGAAACGTCCTTTTTGGCATAGGCCTTATCCTTTGCGTTAATAGAGCCGCATTATAATCTACTTACCCCTCAAGGAGCAAACACAAATTGTGTTATCTCCTCCTTCCACCTTATTGTTCGGGTTTTTTGAGTCTTGTTACTTGTGGAAAACTTTTTTAGTCTATGAGGATAAACAACTCGCTGTTTTCCCTCGTTTCTGCCTGGAATGATCGCGCACGACAATGATTAAAGGAGTGCCTATGGACGGCCAAAAATTGTGGAAGCTGGTGCTGGAAGACGTACAAACCACTATTTCCAAAGGGGCCTATTCCAGCTGGATTAAAACCTTGTCACTGGCGGAAACAACTCCCGTACCCCCCAATCGGCTCATTGCTGATGTGCGCTGCACTAGCGCGTTCCACCAAAAAATAATTGAGGAGCGGTTTTACGGACAACTAAAAGAAGCCTTTGACCGCATCAGTGAGCTTCAGGTGGAGTTGCGCTTAATTATTCACCACACCACTTCTCTCACCACACCCGTTGCCGGGCCTTTGTTTGACTCGGTGGCTGCCCCGAATCAAGATGTAGATCTTATGATTCACCGCCAGGGCTTACGCGAAGACTACACCTTTGAGGCCTATGCCGTCTCACCCAGCAACGAAGTCGCCTATGCCGCTTCCCAGGCAGTGGCCGATAACCTAGGCAAAGCCTATAACCCGTTGTTTTTGTATGGGGATGTAGGAGTAGGCAAGACACATTTAATGCAAGCGATTGCCATTAACGCCCTCCAGCGTGACACCCAGATAAAAATGATTTATTGTGCTGGTGAACAATTTACGAATGAAATTATCGAGGCAATCCAGCAAAAAAATACACACAGTTTTCGGCAACGCTATCGCAAAGTCAAGTGTTTGTTTATTGATGACATTCAATTTATCGCCGGCAAAAACACGGTTCAGGAAGAATTTTTTCACACCTTTAACGCTATTCACCAGGCAGGCGGCCAAATTGTGCTCACCTCCGATCGCTCACCCTCGGAAATCAAAGCCTTGGAAGATCGCCTGCGATCTCGGTTTGAAGCCGGATTAATCGTGGATATTGGCCAACCCAATTTTGAACTGCGCTCCGCTATAGTACTCATTAAAGCTCAACAATTTAATCTGCCTATTCCTATGGAGGCGGCCCAACTGATCGCCGCCAACGTGGAAAGTGCCCGGCAGATTGAGGGGTTTCTCGTGCGCCTGCGCACCCAAGCCCACCTTAAAAAACAACCGGTGACTTCTTCCTTTATTCAATCCCTTCTTAATATCAGGGTGTCCTCCTCCAGCTCACCTCCGCCTTTGCGGCCCATTGAAATTGTGCGAGGAGTGGCGCGGCATTTCGACGTCCCCACGAAAGAGATTCAGGGTAAGGGCAGAAATAGACGCTTAGTAACCCCCCGCCACATTGCTATGTATTTGCTGCGGGTGGATTATGGCTTACCCCTGGAAGAGGTGGGGGGGTTGTTCTCACACCGCGACCACACCACCGTCATGCACGCGGTTGATAAAATTAGTCAAGAATTGCGAGACAAAGAATCATTGCGCCTTGACGTGACCACTCTGCGCGATACCCTCTACAAAACCCTGGGTTAATCCTCTCACTGTGGATAACTTGTGGATAGACTGAGGAGAAGTGGTGGATAGCCAAACAACTTTGAAGATAAACTGGGGAAAACTATCGCCTAAAAGCTACCCACTGCACTAGCTTTATGCACTTATACTCAGATTGTCCACAACCCCATCCACCAGAAAATCCCTGGCTCTACACACTAATAAAGACCGAATCTAACTCAATAAAACAAGGGGCACTACACAAATCCACACTACTACTATAGCTACTACTAGCTTAATATAGTATTAAAGGAAACCGGCAATGCACATCCATATATTAAAAGAAAATCTCCACCACGCCGTTACCATCATCTCTCGCTTTACCGCGGTTAAGGCTCAGTTACCAATCCTCTCTCACCTTGCTTTTGAGGCTAAAGACAAGCAACTTTTTTGCTCCGGCACGAATCTGCAAGTAGGAGCACGCCTGCGAGTTGGCGCTAAAATTCTGGAAGAGGGAAGTGTGGCTGTTCCGGCCCGTTTACTTCAGCAATTAGTAGCTACTCTACCTAT
>CAZVUJ010000088.1:0-4458 GCA_964630135.1 uncultured Pseudomonadales bacterium
ATAGCGTTTACGGGCATCGGTCCTGAATCGGCGCGGGCAGCTCAAGCAGCATTAAAAGCTTTGCGTGATTAATTATGACTGAAATTCAAAAATCTAACCCCATGGGTTCGCCCGAGCAGCAATTGGCTGCCAGGCAAGCCTTTGCCGATGTATGTGGAGTGGATGTTTCAATGGTTGAGATTGGACCGAATGGTATAGCACGCTTGACCGCGAAGGGCCCGGTGAGTGCACATCGGGATAACTACTATTTCAACGTCGAAGTTCCGCCTTCTCCACCTGATCCAAACGCAAACGCTTAAGACCTGCGCAAGTCAGTAGTATTCTGCCGATTGACCCAAGCCAGTGCCTCATTGGCTTTAGGAAAAATATATTTCTTACCAATGTATTCGAGCATACCGGTTTTTTTCATGAGCAGCAGAAGCTGCGGTTTCATGCCGCACCACAGGAGCTTGATCCCCCTACTCTCGAGTTGATCTTGCAGATCCTCGAGCACA
This sequence comes from uncultured Pseudomonadales bacterium, assembly GCA_964630135.1. Taxonomy (GTDB): domain Bacteria; phylum Patescibacteriota; class Microgenomatia; order UBA1400; family RBG-16-45-19; genus CAYYKL01. The sequence continues at coordinate 495 of CAZVUJ010000088.1, forward strand.
TCTTGAGCTGAGGCGTCGATGTGGTTGATTGAGCGAGCGAATAGAAGCACGTATTTCGGCTTTTTTGGTGCATCAGCGATATAGGTGAGGATTTTTTCTTGCAGGTAGCTGCAATTCTGAAACGACAAACTCCAATCAACGGTTACTCCCAAAACTAAGGTATTTGAGGGATAGGCTTCCAAGAGTATGTGGCGGGATTTGAGGAAGGCTCGATCGGAACAAAAGAAAATGTTCAAAGGCGGATGCAAACCTCGGTGGAGATGAACCACAACGGAGGTAATAATTCCCACGACAATCCCATAATCAAGATGGGGAGCAAATACCAAAGCGGTGGCAAAGGTAACAAGGGCCACGATGCCATCACGCCGCCTCAAGCGCAGCAATCGGGCAAAGGAGCGAAAATGTATGAGACGGTAGACGGCAAACATAATCACTGCTGCCAAGGTGGCTTTGGGCAAATAGGCAAGCAAGGGTGCGAGGGCAAACATGCCTGCCAGCATGACTCCACTGGCTACCAGGGCGGCCAAGTTTGATGTGGCTCCCATATTGCGGTTTAGGGCGGTGCGGGTCACCGAGCCAGCTACCGGAAAAGATCCAATGATGCCCGCCGAGAGATTGGCCAAACCCAGGGTGGCTAATTCGTGATTGGGCCGGATGGTATCTTTGTTGGTTTTGGCAAGTGACTTGGCAATAGACACCCCTTCCATGAACCCAACCAGGGCAATCAAGAGTGCTCCAGGAATTAGGGTGGAAAGCACCTGTGGTGTGAGGTGCTGCTTGGTGAGTGAGGTTTGATTGGTAAGCGTGGCCTTAAACTGACCCACCACCGGACCGCTATACCCGGAAAACAGAGAGGCAAGCATTGAGGCGCACACCACAATCAACACCGCTACTGACTTTAATCTGGTTCGTGCCAGCATGAGTAGTGCCAGCAAGCCCCCTACTCCCATGAAGGTGGTTTCGATGTGAGTGGTGCTTGCGCCTTGTAGTATTTGCAGTATTTGATGCTGTCCATGATTGGAAACTAATTCCAGGCCGAACAAGGGGACAATTTGCGTCAAGCAGATAACTAACGCGGCCGCGGTGGTAAAGCCAGTAAAAACGGGCGAGGCAATGTAGTTTAATAGTGAACCCAGCTTAAACCAGCTTAAAATCAGCTGCATGAGTCCGACGAGCAAGGCTAACAGTGCTGCTAGAGCAACCACGTCTTGCGGTGTGCCACCGAGTTTAGCCAACTCAACTGCAGTTAGCAGTGAAACAATGGCCACCGGGCCGGTGATTAAAAAAGAAGAAGATGAAAATATGGCTGCTAGGATAGCTGGGATGCCGGCAGCAATAAGCCCTAGGTGGGCAGGCAAGCCAGCCAGATTGGCATAGGCAAGTGCTTGAGGGAGGGCGACCACGGCCACTGAAATGCCGGCAACAACATCTGCTTGCCAACTGGCTTTTGCTTTAGCCAACCAAGAGAGATGAAAAAAATGCAGTATTCGCTTCATACTTGCTTAGTGTTCCACGTCAATCACTTCAGCCGGTCCACGGACCCTCTAGTGAATGCATCGATACTCCAGAAAAACTAAATAAAAACAATGTTTAGATAAGCAACCATGAACCAATAAGAAGGAGCGCGATACCTAAAGCAGCAATCAGGATGGTGGTTTCAACGCTTCCGGCTTGAGGCAGGGTGGTCGAGCCGGTGCTGGTGGTGATCGTAAAGGTTACGCTAGCGGTGTCATCATTTCTATCATTGGAGGCCGTGACTGTATGGGCTCCGCCGGTTAAGTCGCTATTTGGTGTCCACGACCAAGAGCCGGTACTACTAGCTGTGGTTGATCCACTCAAACCGCTGGCGAAATCAAGGACGATGGCGGAATTAGCGGGTCCGGTACCCCTGAAGGTTGGTCTGGTGGTGCTAATCGTACTGTTGTTTAAGGGATAGGTAATGCTCATCGTCTTGCTCGAGGGGGCAGTGGTGGCTGTTGGCCCAGGAGCAGATGTTGCTGTGGGTCCAGGAATGCTCGTTGCGGTAGGACTCGGTCGGCCGGTCACCGTTGGAGAAGGGGTGACTCCCGGCGGCAGCGTAGCGGTGGGTGTGGGTGGTTGTCCTCCACCTGTTACGGTGTAGGTGCCAACTGATGCTGGAATGGTGAGGATATCAACAGCCGGTGTGCCACTGAAAACCCGATTTTCCTGATTACTACTTGAGAAAGTGAGTGAAACCGGCGATGTCGTCGCACGTCTACCAGTTAATCTGATGTTGGCTACAGTAACCGTGTCATTATTAGTCGACATGGAGCCGCTATCAATGCTGCCAACGATGGTTATCCGCCCACTCCCCCCGCCAATAACGACCGTGTTTAGCGCGCTATTATATGACCAGGTTGTGCCATTGAGATTGCGCATACCGGTAACGGCCGCATCAATTGGGGCTTCGCCGGTATAGGTAAAATTGAGGACAAACTCAAATCCCTGCACTTGTTCGGTGCCCGTGTTCAAAGTGACTGCAATATCTTGAGAAGCGCCGACGGCCATTGAGGCAGTGGTAGGATTAAGGGCAACGGTAGCTTTGCCTCCCGATATAACTGAGGCGTCTTTTTCAAGGAGTTGGGTTTGTTGGACCAGGTAAATGCCAACTAATAACCCAACCACGCTAACGAGGCCTATGATTGAAACGATTGCGACTTTAGTATTCATGGGCAGGTTAAATTGCTTGTGCTATATGGTAATAACTTAAAGCTCCGCACTCTCTTGTGCTGCAATAATTTTATAGACCGTCATGTGCTTGTCGAATGCCTCTGATAGTTCTGGTTCGACCGAAATCATAACCTCTTGAGCATCGATGGTGCCAGGCAGGGTTACCGTGGCAATATGAGTGCGCTCGGTCACCGGATAGGGCTCTACATCGCCGCGCAAGCCTGCTAATTGAACTTTAATCGAGTCTCCAATTAACACCTTATTAACCAGGATGCTCCACCCGTCATCAGCAAAAGTTGGTGCTAAACTACTTTTAAATTGAGACTCAGAAACGTTGCTATCACTGGCGATGCTCAGTTCCATACCAAAGGTGGTTAAATTGTCAATTGGCTCTTGCGGTTCTAGATACAGATCAACCGCATTGCCCGTGGTGCTTGGTTCATAACTCAATACTAACGACTCACCTACCGGTGCAGTGTATTCCGGTACTTCAGCTTGAGGTTCTTCAGAAGTAATGCTTGGGAATTGGTATGAATCTGGATTACGATTTAGGTTGACTAAAGCGAAAATGACGCCACCAAGCAAGATGATGCCGGCAATGACAAAAGGAGCAACTTTCTTGAGGTTAAACGAGTTAGTGGGGGGCAGAGTTTGATCCATCTTAATTGTCTCCAGGTTTACCTAATACGCCAGCTTGGGTGTAATCAATATTGGCCAATATGAGTGCGATATCCTGTTGTTTAATGAGGTTATCACCGTCAACATCTGCGTTTCGATTTTCATTAGTAACGGGGTTCTCTAAATATTGAAACCAGGCTTTTGTCCATTCCCGATCACTATTGTTAACCAAATTATTATGATTAATGCTCACCGTTTCGAACTGACCTGTGTTTTCATCAGTGTCGCCCACCACATCACCTACGAGAAGCATTTTAGCTTTGTCCACTCTGCCGTCGGCTCCGACACCCAGCCATTGGATAAGTGTGGTTGCGGCATTAATTGTCACCCCTGTTTGACATCGGCGCAGGTGTGAACGGCTTTTGACACAGAGCTTATGGGTGCCATAGGGAACATCCGCGGCATTGATGGTATAAATAGCATTCGCGTCAGCAGTAACAGCGTTAACTGTTGATTCTTTTATTACACTACCCGCGGCGTTTTTAAATTGGATCAAGAAGTCTTGGTTTCGAGGAATAGTAGTGCCTGACTTATACACTCCCTCAAGAAATACCTTAATAGTTACATTTGAAGTATCGGTGCTCCCTCCCCCAAA
>CAZVUJ010000089.1:0-4391 GCA_964630135.1 uncultured Pseudomonadales bacterium
GTTTTTTCGTGAGTGCTGGTTTCATTTATTTGCCCTCCAATAATTTTACTTTCGCTTTTTATTCTAACGAACATAAAGCGAACTGTCAACAATATACGTAAGGGGTTTGTGTATTACTTGCCAGCTTTGTAGTTCTTGATGGCTTGGACTACCTTACCGTCTGGCTTGAGGTTTTCCCAGAACAATACTTCGTTTCGATTAATAAACATTGCATCTTCTGGACCATGTAGTTCATTACCAAGTTTAGCTAGGCTCAGCTGGGATTGTTGGTCTGCAGTTTGAGCTTTTTGGTCTCCCTGTTGTTGGTTAACCTGTAAGTAGAATATATCGGTCATCTTAATGTATTCACTAGTTATACTGCTGACCTTGCCGAAATAAACCATATTGTTGCTCAAGAATACTGCCTGATATTGATCAGTGCCACTTTTTACTTCGCCAGCAGCCATTAGCTTAGAGAAGCCCATGACCATTGCTGCTACGACAATTATGACCGATACAACGCTAACTCCAATTGCCGCGAAGGTGAAGCTCTTCTTGGTCTTTGGTGGTTTCGGTGGCTTTGGTGTAGAGGCACGCTGAGGCGTTGGTGCTGGTGGAGCCGGCCTAGGTGGTGTGGTTGGCCTTGGTTGGGGCGTACCTTGGCGCATGCTGGCTGGTATTCCGGCTGGTCGGTGTGGCGGTTTTGGGGTTTGTTCCATAATTACAAAATTACTCCTGTTGGTTAACTACTCAATTGATTTATTTATTGTAAACTGCTTACGCCCCTGGCGCAAACCCTTATTTATAGAAATAAAAAACTTTGCCAATCTATTGACAACATCCTCTACCTGGAATAACCTAAAGTACATAAGTAATATTTAAGGAGGAGATATAAAACATGGCTTTTTCACACGTTAATTCAAAAGGTCAAACTTACTACCTGCATATGCGGGATGTAACACTAAAAGGCGGACGCCAACAAACTATTTATTTCTTTGGTAAAGAAGCCAAAGAAGGTGCTATCGATGAAATGCCAGAAGGCTACATCGTAGTAGAGAACACACGAACTGGCTTGCCAATTCTTAAAAAAGGCTAAAACTAACCTTTATTTCCAATAGAGCCCCCAGGGGCTCTTTTTGGTTAGCGAATTTCCAGGTATAATGTAGCAGTGCTTTTACAGGGGCCCGTAGCTCAGTTGGTTAGAGCAGTCGGCTCATAACTGATTGGTCGTTGGTTCGAGTCCAACCGGGCCCACCATAGCAATTATTTTTTGAAATGAAAAAAACTACTTTTCAAACCACTATTAAGGGATTTGGTAATAATACTGGTATTGAAGTACCAAGCGAATCGATAGACGAACTCGGATCTGGCAAGAGACCACCAGTTGAAGTTAAAATTGGCAACTATATGTATAAAAGTACCGTAGGTGTTATGGGTGGAATGTATTTGGTGTCACTATCGAAGGCACACAGGGAGGCCTCTGGGCTTTCCGCTGGCGATAAAATAACCGTCACCCTTGAATTAGAAGAAGGTGTTCGTGAGGTTGAGGTACCTAAGTACTTAAAAAGTACTTTGGTCAAAGAAAATCTTTACGATGTATTTTCCAAACTCACTTATTCAAAGAGAAAAGAATTTGTAAGGCAGGTGAATGAAGCAAAGGGCGAAGATACAAGAGATCGCCGAATTATTAAGATAATCGAATTGTTACAATCTAGTTAATCCCCATGGTTCTGGTCAAACACAGTACTGAGCCATATCCTGTGGCTTCATCGTCTGGTAGAATTCAATCAAGTCTTTCTTGATTTGGTTCCAAATTTCAACAGAGAGGCCCACCATTAGCATAACGATAAGACCTGAAGAGGTCTTTTTTGTTATGTTTGCAAACTCTAGTTTTAATTTGCATAATACCAAACAAGTTTTAGAAGTAACTCGTACCAAACTCCTAAGGAGGAGTAATGACAAAGCTAACGATCCGTAGGCCTGACGACTGGCACGTGCACCTGCGGGAAGGTGCGATGTTGCGTGAAGTTGCGCCGTATACGGCTGGTGTATTTGGTAGAGGGCTGATTATGCCCAATACCACCAAGCCAATCCTTACCGGCGCCGACGCCTCAATGTATCGGCAGGAGATCGAGAACGCCACTCGTAGTTATCGGCACTTCACTCCGGTGATGAGTATCAAGCTCACCATGGATACGACGGCTGCAATGATCCACGACGCAGCTGATTGTGGCGTCAAGGCCGTGAAGCTCTATCCAACTGGAGCTACCACGAATTCTCAGGATGGTGTGGTTTTTGGGCGTCTCGATGAGCTTGTGCAGGCTGGAGTGTTCAGAGCGATTGCGGAGCGCGAAATGTTGCTCTTGGTTCACGGCGAAGAGCCAAGCCAGGAGGTACTGGAGCGGGAACCGTATGTGATTCCGTTTATCGATCAAATCATAGAGTCAGAACCTCGCATTAGAGTGGTGGTGGAGCATGTCAGTACGGAGCGGATGGCCCGGTATGTGGCCGAGAACGACCCTAGCAGGTTGGCAGCTACCGTTACGGCGCACCATCTATACCTGACACTCGATGACTTGATTGGTGGCGAGCTCCAGACTCTTTACTTCTGCAAGCCAGTGGTAAAGCAACAGGCCGATCGAGACTTCCTATGGCACTGTGTCTGTGACTATCCGAACTTCTTTTTCGGTTCAGATAGCGCACCTCACCCGATCGATCGGAAGCAGTCGTGCAGTTGTGCTGCCGGGGTTTTTTCGGGGCCGATCGCGTTGCCACTTTTGGCCCAAATGTTCGATGAGCACGGTGCGCTGAACAGGCTCGAGGAATTCGTTTCGTTGAGAGGTGCATACTTCTACCGACTCGAGCCAAACGACGATTACGTCGTACTCGAACGTGTTCAGAATCCGATCCAAATGCGTGGCTGGACCATCGATGGCGGTGTTCGATTTATGCCTCTACGCAATGATGAAGGTCTGAATTGGCGAATTGCCGATCAGTAAGATCACAACACCCCCGTGGAAATCTGCGGGGGTGTTTGTATTTGCTTATGCTTAATAAATTGGAGCTTGTAAGTTATACTCCTGAGTGATCCAATACGCACCCTACATGAAAGGCAATGAGTTGCTGACACTACGTGGAAAGAACTACGGCAGCGTTTTTTGCGCGCCAGGTGCCCTCGGCTTCTTTGGCGAGGGGTATCCGTACCACAAGATGGCCAAGTACTTTGGCATGAGCTGGCGAGGCACAGGCTTTGTTAGTAAAACCATTACCTATCCGGCACGTGAAGGCAATATGCCCTTACAATCCGATCGTCTCACGCCGGTGGAGCGATTGATGCCGCGCTGCATCGTGGTGAAGCCATTCAGCGGGCACGTGCTTAACGCCGTCGGTTTGAGCGGTCCCGGGGCAGAGTGGGCGCTTGGTACCGGACGTTGGCAGCAGCGGATCGATCCATTCATGATCTCGTTTATGAGTGTGGCTGGAAGCGCTGACGAACGTTTGGCCGAAACTCAGAAGTTTGTGGAGTTGCTCAAAGGCCAGTTGCCGTATTTTCGGGGCAAACCAGCCATTCAGGCAAACCGAGCTTGCCCCAACAGCGGACATCTGCCCGATGACTTCTATGAGGAAACTACCGAGATGCTCAACTTGTTGGGTGAGCTGGATATCCCGGTAGTAGTGAATTTCAATCCCACCGTTCCGGTGGATGTCATGCAGGCAACAGCCGCCCATGACGTTTGCGACGCGCTGTGGATTGCCAACACTATTCCTTGGGGGGATCCGCGGATCGACTGGGAGAAGATCTTTGGCAGCAACGAGTCGCCGCTCGCGGCACGAGACCTTCAGGTAGCAGGCGGTGGAGGACTTTCGGGTCCAGCCTGTCTGCCCTGGACAGCCGAGACGGTCAAGAGTGCTCGAAAGGCCGGCATCACTAAGCCCATTGTGGCTGGCAACGGGATTCAGCGTGCTCGCGATGTGGAGTGGCTACGCAACCCAGAAGCCATCAATGCCGATGCTGTGGCTATTGGTTGTGTAGGCATGGTTCGCCCGTGGAGGATGCGCAACATCATCAAGACCAGCAGCTTCCTACTCTGAAGAATCCAATAACCAAGCACAACGCGCCCCCTCGATTTTGAGGGGGCGCAGTTATTTCCATAAACTTGCTCATAAAGGTTAAGCATTTTACAATAGTTCTGATGAGTAAAGAAAAAAATTCACACAAATACTACGATCCAAATCATCCTTACCTTCATACCCTTAGCTTAGAAAAGAGGGTTGACTATAATAAGGCCCAAAAAATTGCTTTGCGATTAATCGTGGTTTTGTTTTTCTTTATGGCCGAAGGACTGGTAATGTGGGCCTTTGCCGATGCTCAAGTTAGCTATAGTCCACTTCAAACCGAGATTGTTACGGGT
>CAZVUJ010000090.1:0-4327 GCA_964630135.1 uncultured Pseudomonadales bacterium
GGGGTTTTGTCGATCGTCTTGCAGGCAGTTAAAAACCGCTCGATTGGTGGCACCAAGGAGGGATCTTCGATCTCGCCCCCTTCCCAGGTCATACCCCACATGTTGTCGTCATCACTGTAAGGAAAGTCCTTGCGCACTCGGACGGGGATTTTGTGTTTGAGCGCATAATCAATTTGCTCATCCCGGCTCATGTTCCACTCTCGCACCGGCGCGATAATTTTCATGGCCGGATTCAGCGTCAACACGCTGCCATCCAGGCGCACCTGATCGTTGCCTTTGCCGGTGCAACCGTGAGCTACGGTATCGGCGTTCTCGCGCGCGGCAATCACAATCGCCCATTTAGCCATGAGATACCGACTGACGGTGGAGATATAATAATTGCCCTGATAAGCCGCATTGGCTTTGATCATGTGAGCAAGGTAATCAGTGGCAAATTCTTCTTTGGCATCAATCACATAGGCTTTTTTAGCCCCCAGTTTCAAGGCCTTGGCTTTAATGGCCTCTAAATCATCGCCTTGCTGGCCCAAGTCGAGAGTGAGCGCGATCACCTGCGCTTGATATTTGTCTTGCAGCCACTTGAGCATCATGCTGGTGTCTAAGCCTCCGGAATAAAGTAGGACCACTTTTTTGACTTCTCCCTCGCGGGCTTCATAACTGGAAACTTTGGTGTAAAGGGTTTGCATAGGGTTCCTTTCAATGATAAATTGGCAAAAAAAAGAGGCTTATAAAGCCTCAGCTGTCATGCATAGGTGATATCTGCAGTTGCCCGCAGTGAACATAATTGGTGGGTTGGCGTGTGGTGTGTGCATAAAAAAACCGGACTGCCGACTGAAATAATTCAATGGGCTCCGGGATTTAACTGTAACAAAGCTGATGGAGGCTCGTCAATGGGGCAAAAATCCTGACCCACCTGCAGTTGTCATATACCCAATACCGTACTGTCATCCTGATCCCGAGTGAAACTCGAGGAGAAGCCTGTCTGTCGACAGACAGGGATCAAGTGTAAGCGAAAAACAACGCGATGCTAGATCCTTCACCTTGACTTTCAGTCAGGTTCAGGATGACTGTGCAGTAAGAAATGCAGGTGGGTTAGGGCAAAATCTTGCTAGTGAGTGTTTATGCAAACTTGCTCGCCCCATATACTCTTCGAACGAAGTGAGAAGTAATTTCTTGTTACAGTTCTCACACTGTTGCTCGAACACGAGTGATTGTCATTTAATAATGATATCGGCAGGCGATGATAATAAGTGCATCTTGCTTTACTTGATAAACCAATCGGTGTTCACCATCAATCCTCCTTGACCACATACCTTTCAAATCTGCTTTGAGTAGTTCCGGCTTGCCCATGCCTGAAAAAGGATTTCTGATAGTTTCCTTGATGAGGTGATTGATTCGCTTGAGCTGCTTTTTATCATTTGCTAGCCAATATTGATAATCATCCCAAGCACGAGGAGTAAAAAGAATATTCATTCAATTGCATTAGATTTCAATTAACTTTTTTCTTAATAACTTGCCCTCACGAGCTTGTTTATGAGATTCACCAAGGTGTCTGGCATTTGCCTGGCTTGCAAGCAAATAGTGCGTTTCCTGCCACGCATTAAAGTCATCAAGCGACACCATCACTACATTCTCGCGGTTTTTGCGCATTACAATTAGAGGTTCTCGGTTATTATAGACCGAATCCATGTGCTGCTTGAGGTTTCTTCGCAAATCAGAGTACGTAATTGCGTTCATAAGTACATACACTATATCGTACAACTCACTGAAGATCAACTCAAAATGCTCTAGAAAATGCGTGATTTGACTGCGTGCCAAATACTTTGGGCAACAGTATCAACATCAGCACTGGCGTCGATAATCACCCATCGCTTGTGATCATTTTCCTGAGCTAGTTTCAGATAAGCCTGGCGCACCTTTTCGTGAAACTCGGCGGTTTCCATGTCCAGGCGGTCCATTTTTTCGGTTTGTTCACGACGTTTTAAGCCAATGTCTACCGCAACATCAAGCAGCAGCGTGAGATCCGGATAGGTGTTATGGGTAGAAATATCATTTAATTGTTCAATCAGCTCCACCCCAAACTCCCGCACCATGCCTTGATACACGACTGATGAATCACGCGTGCGATCCATAAGCACTACTTTGCCCGCCTTGAGCGAAGGCAACACCAACTCGCGGTAGACCTGGGCTCGAGCGGCTTGGAACAATAACACCTCCGAGGTGTAAGCAATGCCGACATTTTTGGCTGAGAGCACCACATCACGGATTTGCTCCGAGATCACCGTGCCCCCCGGCTCGCGCACCACGACTACGTCGTAACCTGCTTGGGTCAGGTGATCGCGCAGGCGCTTGGTTTGCAGCGTTTTGCCTGCCCCCTCCCCGCCTTCAAATGAGATCAGAAAACCTTTGTTTGTGTTCATAATGCCTTATAGTGTAACGAAAATTTAGAGAAATACCAAATCAAAAACACTAAGTTACTGCCACAAAACTTTTTATATCTGCTCTTGTTGCTGTGGAAAGAGGAAGTCCTAAGGCTTGTTGTGCTATGACCCATCTAATTTCGTCACATTTACCCACTTCTCTAATATGAGGAGTTCCCGACACAATCTTACAAAGAAATGTCACAGTTACCCAATGCTGCTGCTCAGCGGGTATTATGTGATCAAACACATTTATAATCCTTTGCGGTTGAATTTGAATGCCTAATTCTTCCCTTACTTCTCTGCTAATTGCATCAGTCAGTTTTTCACCAAATTCCACCGCACCCCCTGGCAATTCCCATAAACCAACTTCGTTTTTTGCTTTCTTGCCTCGTTTGGCAAGCAAAAATGTATCATCTTCCCGTAAAATGAGAGCGCCTACCCCTACACCAATGACATCTTTCCCAATTGTTATTTTTCTATCAATCATTTGCTAGAACTTATCTCAAATTACCTAAAATAGCTAGAGCAGCCAAACGTCCATCATCCATGGCTTGAAGAATTCCCCTGGAATCTCCACTAACATCACCAACAATATAAATTCCTTCTTCAGCACGCTTGCTCAATGGCAAACCAAAGCTTGGCCATATATGCAATTCAGGAGCAAACACATGCGCCTCATCTGTGGGCTCAACCCCAAGAATAGCGTGAAAATCATCTAGAAATTGAGCGTATGTTCCTACTTCAGCATGTCCTAAAAGGTCACCCACACTACCCACACTCCAACCATTGTGTATAGAACTCCTGGTGCCTCGAGGTGTTGTTCCATTTCTTAAGCTTTGCCATGACTGTCCAATAATTGTCCCTCCACCCACTTCTTTTTGGCGATGTCCAAGGTCTTGATTCCATCTTTGCCATTCATCCATCGAGAAACTAACTTTTTCTTGAGCAGAATAATTTCCCCAACCGGTACCTTTTTCAACACAGCCTTCCATACTCTGATGCTCAGGTAGATTCATCACAACAGCTTTTCCTTCTGGGCAGAAACAAAAAAGTCTAATTTCTTTTTGAGGTGGAAGTCGACGAATAAACTTAGGGTCTGCGGCCATTCTTCTTAGCTGTGCTATTTGTTCATTTGCTCGATCTTCAAAACGAATTCCCACATATCCAGACATTTTTGTGGGACAAATACCGAGGCATTCCCATGTTTTCCTTATTTGCTCTCCGCCAGCTCTTCCAGTTCCAAAAACCACATTTTTTGCGTGCACGCGCTCCCTCTCTCTTCGGTTTGTCTCAAGTGTATAGTGACCATTTGCTCTAATTTCCGTCACCCTCTCATCAAATCTAAAATTTACTCCCTTAGCGGTTGCATCTCCAAGAATCTCAAACATTAATCCATCTAGATCGCCGCCATGCACTTCGTATGTAAGATATTGTTTTACCCTAATATTTTTTGCTGCTGATGCTCTAACAATTTCCTCAGCAATCGTTGGCTCAACTCTTTGATCTAGTAATTTCTTTCCATTAGAAAATTCGCCTAGCCAATTTAATAATCTACTCTCTCTTTCTACAATTTCTTGGGGAGTTGAAAGTGCTTCTCTACCTGAACCGGCAGGGTATGTTGAGAAAATGCCACATGAAACGGCACTGCATGCCCCTCCAACACCTTCAATGATCTGGCATGACCCCCTGCAGCTAGTACAGTGATGGTTTTTGTGTAATATAGGACATTTTCTAATGCCACCTCTACCACCATCAATAACTACAACATTGATTCCTGAATCTTCTCTAACAAGCCAGGATGCAGCAGTTAATCCAGCAGGACCAGCCCCAATTATTGCGACATCGTATATTTTATTTCTTTCGGCCATGTGTGGTATTATACATACACATATTATATGTATCAATAG
>CAZVUJ010000091.1:0-4321 GCA_964630135.1 uncultured Pseudomonadales bacterium
TATCCGGGGTGAAGCCATCCTGAAAGAAGCTATCTCCCACCACCCCTTGCATGTGACCGCCCTTCAAAAAACGAAGTATTTAGTAACCAAGTGGGCCGAGAGCATTGAAAATGTGGCCCAAAGTTTTTATCCGAGACCCGTGATGTATGCCTGTTCTAGTGCCGCAAGCAACCATATGGCTGCTCTAGCCAATGGCCACACGTATGAACTGACTGAAAGCAATCCGGCTCTGGGATTGAGGGGAGCTTCGAAGATGCTCGACGAGCCCCGCTCGGCCGTGCATGAATTAAAAGCTCTGGAAATGGCCCGAGAAAAACGGGGTTACAAAAACATCCATCTTATTCTGCCCTTTGTGCGCACTCCGCATGAATTAAAACAAGTAAAGAAATTCTTAGCCGGTTACCAACTAAGCCGGCGTGCTAACCTCAAGCATTTTGTAAGCATCGATACCATGAATACTGTCCTTATGCTGGATGATTGTATTGATGTGGGGCTCGACGGCATTTTCGTCGATACTCAGGTGTTAGCCCAGTCGGTGCTTGCTATCGATCCCGACAACGAAAGACTGGAAGAGAACTATCAGAGGGACTTGGGCGGCATGCACAAAGCCCTGGAAATTGTGGTTCGCACCGCCAAGAGGCGCGGTGTTGCTTGCCTCGTCACCGGGCCCCATTTACACCTCGACAAAGATTTGCTCAAGCACGTTATTGGGTGGGGTGCCACGAGCATCGCCACCGAAGGAGCTTATCTGGATAGCATGCGCCTGGAAACATACTTACTCGAACAAGAGCACGCTAAGCCATCCGCCCAAGAGAAAAAGAGAACCACATCACTATCTGTCTTCCAAAGAATATTTAAAAAATAATCTTTCATCTCATGAGTGCGCCCTTGTTTTTGATAAAGTCGTGATTCAGTCGTTGAGGGTGGTATGATCGGCAGGTGATGCTCTCCAAACTGATTCACTCCGGCAAAAAGAAACCTTTTCAGCTGATAATTCTCGTTAGTTTTTTGGTGAGAGGTGGATTTTCCCTCGTTTCCCATCATCTGTATTATCCGGATGAGATTTTTCAAACGCTGGAGCCAGCCTTCGCACATGTTGCTGGATTTGGCATTCAAGCCTGGGAATATGAAGCCGGAATACGTCCCCTGTTTGTGCCGCTGCTCTTGAGCCTGCCACTTAAGCTCTTTCTCTCAATTTCTCGAGGGAACCCGCAGCTCTACACCTTGTTTATGAAATGGTTTCTCTCAACTTGGTCGATTACGATTCCGCTTGCCATCTATCAAATAGTAAAAAAGTCATATGCGCACACTCCTCAAGCCGAGCGATATGCGCTCCTTTCCGGTCTTCTGGCTGCAGTGTGGTTTGAGCTTGTTTATATTGCCCCCCGGGCCCTGTATGAATCGCTAGCCTTGAATCTAGTAGCTAGTGCCTACCTCGTGTATACGTGGGCTGCAGCTCACAAAAAAAATTCGCTTACAACCGAATTAACTTATGCATTAAGCGGAAGCCTTCTTGCTTTGGCCGGAGCCACCCGGCCGCAATTACTAATCGTCTTTCCTTTGTGGCTGCCTTGGTTTTTGCATCAAAACACCTGGCAGAGAAACAGGTTCGTGTTCGGTGGTTTACTCACGGTACTTGCCATGGGGGGTTATGAGTACGCACAAACCGGCATGTTTATGGCCAGCTTGTTGCGCTACATTGAACTGCAACTCACCACCCCCTTGAGCAGCGTCTTTGGGGTAGAACCTTGGCTCTACTACCTCAAAGCACTCCTTGCTACCAGCGGCGTGGTGCTTATTCCTGCCCTGGCTACGCTGACAAAGCGAGCCAGCTGGCTGTGGTGGGGAGCACTTGTGGTGCTTGTGGGGAGCCATAGCTTGATCCCCCACAAAGAACTGCGCTTTATGGCACCTGCCGTGCCGATAATGATAGTGTTATTCGGCCAAAGTCTTGAATTCTGGCAGCAGAAACTTAAACGCTTTAGCCGGCAGCTACCAGAAATTATCACTGGCAGCGCACTCTGCACGAGCCTGCTCTCGCTTGCCTATGTCTTTCCCTGGCTTAAAGCCTACTACCCCACACCGTTTCTTTCCCGTGATCCCTTGCTAAGAATTGCCAACAGTATTTATCGTGACTCGAGCGTATGCGGCATATATGATGAATCGCACATTTGGCCAATTTCTTTGAGTTATTACCTCATAAATCGCCCTGTTCCCCTCTACACCCACGATTATCCACCACCCAATCGGGAGGTTATTAGCCATCAGCTCACGCAAGTCGGTGATACGATTGCCGTGTCCGCAAAACAACCGGCCAGGTGTTCAATCGACCCCACCTACACCACCAAGCGCACTTTTGCCGAAATTCAATCTCTGTTAACGGGACACCACTCCTCAAGCATAGAGTAAGCGCAGATATTCATCCAACATCCTGGCTGTCGTAAACCGGGCCGATAAAGCCAACGTCTTTTTCATGCGCGCGAGCCAACCCTGCGGCACACCTTGCGGATCTCGGTCATAGTAGAGAGGCACAATATCTTTTTCCAGACGCAAGTAAAGTGTGGGCGCCAAGTGGTTTGAATCAAGCGACCACCCCAGATCATGCCATTCAACTTCTGCCGCCCAACCATCTTCAACCGTTAATTGCAAAACGCCATTCGCAATCGCCTTCATGCCTGACGTTCCTGAGGCTTCTTCACCATAGATGGGCGTGTTGAGCCACACATCCACCCCTTTAACCAGATGATTAGCCACATCCATGTTGTAGTTGGGAATAAACAGGGCATGTCCTTCAAGTTCAGATTTCATGAGTCGTATCATCTCTGCCAACATATTCTTCGCGGTTATATCGCGGGCATGGGCTTTGCCGCTTAAAATAAACTGCACTGGTCGCTCGGCATTCGTGAGAATGGCTTTCATTCGCGCCACGTCTTCAAATATGGCGTTGGGGCGTTTATAGGTGGCAATCCGCCGGGCCCACCCAATCACTAATCGATTGGAATCATAACCCATCCCTGTTTTCTCCAACGCGTAGTCTGCAAGTTTTTTCTTAAGTTCAAGATGATTCCACCATACCTGATCACCGGATATATCTGCCTGCTTGATACGCTCATCTTGCCAGGTGGGGTGATGGACACCATTGGTAATACCCACCCAATCGTACTCAGGCCAGAGTGTTTTGGATAATTCGTAATGGATCTGACTGACTGCCGAAGCTTTTCGGGAAATGTTGAGGGCAAACTGCGTCATGCTAAAAGCACCCGTGGAGGGGTCAAAACCGGGGGCAAGGAGCTGTTCGATGGTCACCCCCATCTTTTGAGCATAATAGGTCGCGTTACTTTTCAGCAAATCGACATCGAAGGAATTGTTGCCGGCACGCACCAGCGTGTGGTTGGTGTAAACGATCTGCGCTTGGGCTTTGGAGCGAGCTTGCTCATAGGTCAAATGCTCGCGATCCATGTAACCGCGAATAAGTTGCCAGAATAAAAATGCCGGCCGGCCCTCATTAACGTGATACACACACGGCTCAATACCCAAGGCGTTAAGCACCTTAATGCCGCCAATACCCAAGACCATTTGCTGCATCAATTGTTCGGCTTCCGAGCCGTTGTAGATGGCACAGGCAATGCTGCGATCTTCCCGTTCGTTTTGATCGGTATCGGTATCCAAGAGATACAGATCGACGTGCCCAAACGATTTCTTCCATACCCGTGCCCAAATATTGTTGTTGGTAACGTGAATATTAACAAATAGCGGCTGCTCCCCACTCACATAGACGTGCTCGTACCCCAGCTTGACCGGATCAACCTCAACATCAACTTCATATTGCATGCCTTGTTCATCGACATAGGCCTGGTTACCACAGCCCCGGTAGAGAAGTCCCAAAGCCACTAAGGGTACCTGCGAATCAGCCGCCTGCTTGAGGGTGTCACCGGCTAAAATGCCTAAGCCCCCGGCATACAGCGGCAGGTCGTGAGACAAGCCAAATTCAGCACAAAAATAAGCAATCGGATGTTGGGCAGTTGGTTGCATAGAGTTTTATTTACTACTCTCCCTAGCTTAAACGTAAAACGGGCAGTATGTAAAGATGCGATCGCACTTGTTCACACGCGCCTTTGAAAACATCGTTGCGTTACAAAATCTGCTATAGTGAAGGTAAAGCAAGGCAATTAATACGTAAGAAGGAGTTTTCCATGGATAGTTTTGCTGCTCACCTCGATGAATTGAAAAATCAGACTGTGCTTATTCGCTGCAATTTTGACGTGCCGGTTGCGAATGGCAAAGTTGTGGATACGACCAGAATTGAGGATGCACTCCCCAG
>CAZVUJ010000092.1:0-4174 GCA_964630135.1 uncultured Pseudomonadales bacterium
ACTCTAAATTATTCTCACCCAGCTCGCTCTTTAGCTTAGATCAGTATCAGGAATTCAAAGATCTGTATGATGTGGTAGTAGTTGTTCCCACCATTATCGAATCAACAAGCCTAGAGGTTGCGCACACGTTGGTAAAATCAGGCGGAGTTATTCTGTTGTATGGCGGTACCCGCAGCAATGATTGTTACCTGGATTCAGATGTCAATATTGATGAAATTAGGCGTAGGGAATTGCTTAAATCATTTACTTATAAGAATAAAGCTATTCAAGTGGCAGGGGCTTATGGTTGTGATAGATCTGATTTTGAAGAGGCTTTGAGATTATTTAATCACTTTCATGATCAGTTTCCGCTAGAAAAATTAAAGTCCCATACGATTGTTTTATCTGAGTTACCTGCGGTTATAACCAATATGGCCGATGGGAAAATTGATTTTCCGGGCAAAGTAATAGTCTATCCCTGAAGAAATTACTCTAATCTAAATTTCTTCATAGTAACTCTACATCTTGCTTTGGATACATCCCCAGTGTTGAATAGGCACATGCGCGTGCGAATTACCTTCTTAGTTGCAACTTTCTTTTGTGTTTTTTTGAGCGCTGCGCCCTCTAGCCAGGCTCAAGAGCTACCGGCATTTACCACCTCGCTCAACAGCACCTATCGCCTGAGTGAAACCGCTCCTCCGAGAGTGACGCATGAGGTCACCGTCATCAACGAAACCCGGGAAGCGTTTATTCAGGAATTCAGCCTTCGTGTCAACTCGCAAACCATCACCGATGCGGTGGCCAGCTCGGCTCTCGAACCATCCATCCCGGTGACCGTGACCAAAGAGCGAGAACAAACACGCCTGGCCGTGAACTTTGCTAGGCCGGTGTTGGGCGTGGGCAAGTCGAGCAGTTTTGCTCTTTCCTACACCGACTCCAGTCTTTACAGTCAAACGGGGCTCATTAAAGAAGTCCAAATTCCGCCCTTTGAACATGGACTCCCGGTAACTACGCATACGGTGACGGTGGAAGTGCCCCCCTCTTTTGCCGTCTTATCGCGCTCGCATCCCCAGCCGTCACAGCTGAGCACGCTGGCCAGTGCCACCACCTACCATTTTAATTTTTCCGGAGCCGGCAGCTCGGCTATTTATTTGCTTTTTGGTCAGAAACAACGCTACGATTTGCTGCTGCGCTACCATTTGGAGAACCCCACCATTACCCCCGTGTATACCCAAATCGTGTTAGCTCCCGATACCGCCTATCAGCGGGTATTTTATTCGTCAATTGAGCCACCACCCTCAGCGGTGACCACCGACCGCGATGGCAACTGGATTGCCAGCTTTACGCTGGAACCCAAGTCCGAGCATTCAGTGATCGCCAAGGGCTTTGTGGAGGTGTTTGATAAACCCGAGCCATTTGTCAACACCAGTGCCATTGACCACCGAATCTATACCCAAGCGCAGCCCTACTGGGAAACAGGTGAGCTTGATAAAGCGCTGTTGCAACTTGCTACTCCCCAGGCAGTCTACGACTATGTGGTGAGTGCCTTAACCTATGATTACTCGCGGCTGACGGAAACAATCCCGGCCCGGTATGGCAGCCAAAAAACCCTGGATAACCCCACTCAAGCCTTGTGTTTTGAATTCACCGATGTCTTTGTGGCGCTGGCCCGGGCCAACGGGATTCCCTCAAGGGCCGTTATGGGGTTTGCTCAAACCTCTAACCAATCGCTGCGCCCCTTGTCGGCTAACCCAGAAGCCTTGCATGCTTGGCCGGAATACTATGATACCCAAACTAAACAATGGCGCTCAGTTGATCCCACCTGGCAAAAAACTACTGGCGGAGTTGATTACTTTAACCATTTTGATGTTAATCACGTGGCTCTTGCTATCTTAGGTGAATCGAGCCAGTCGCCCTTGCCCGCGGGCTACTATAAACAAGAGGGGGTGCCCACCAAAGACGTGTTTATCCAAGTTGCCCGTGATACGGCTTTTCCTCACCGAAGCTTCGTTGTTAAACCCGAGTATCCGCTTGCCTCACTGGTGGGGTTATCCAACGCTATAACGCTGCGGCTTATACAAACCAGTGGCAGCGCTTTGTATAGCATTCCCCTTTCGCTTGCGGTTACTGAAGGGGAAACATCCAGCGTGGTAGTGCCCTTTGTCTTGCCTTTTTCGGCTCAAGAAGTAACAATACCGCTAGTTGCTCACACATGGCAACCGACATTGACGACACAAGTTACCTATGACACCTACACGCAAACCCTCAAGCTCAACAACCCCCGACCCCGACAAGCAGCCGCTCTTATCCTCACCGCTACACTGGGATCAAGCGCAGCGATCTACCTTACCCGTCGAGCCCGGCGTCTATTGGTACAGCGATGACCAGGGACAGGTGCTCTACGTAGGCAAGGCCAAACACTTAAAAAACCGCTTGTTATCGTATCGCAACCTCAACCAACTTTTGCCCCGAACGAAGCAATTAGTGGAAACTGCTGCTCGAACCCAGTTTATGACTACCGCTAGCGAGTTTGAGGCGCTGTTGCTCGAAGCCCAGCTGGTTAAGGCTTATCAACCCAAGTTTAATATCCTGCTTAAAGATGATAAGTCGCCCTTGTATATCGCCATCACCAAGGAAGAATTCCCTCGGGTTATCGTCTTGCGTAAGCACAAAGCACTCGACTCGAGTAGCATAAAAAGTTTCTACGGACCGTTTTCGTCGTCGTTTCAAGCTCGATCAGTGTTGCGCACGATTCGCAAAGCTTTTCCCTTTTGCACGAGTAAGCGCTCGGGCAAAAAAACCAAAGCATGCTTTTATTATTATCTCCATCAGTGTCCGGGGGTATGTGTGGGTAAGGCCAACAAAGATGACTATGCGCGAAACATCCAAGCAATCGAAGCGTTGTTGGCTGGCAAGCGTAAGTCGGTGGAATTGATGCTTAAAAAAGAAATCGAGACGTTGAGCCGAGAGACGCAGTTCGAACAAGCAGCGGCCAAGAAAACCCAGTTGCTCACCCTGCAGCACGTCGTGCGGGAATACCGCATGAGACCCACTGAAACGATCATGCCGCAGCTCCAAGAAGACGTGGCCAGTGAAGGCTTGGTGCATCTGCGGCGCCTGCTGACCCAGGCATTTTCGCTGCCGCCTGATTATCCACTCACGCGTATTGAAACCTATGACATTAGCAATATTCAGGGGAAAGCGGCGACGGCCTCGATGGTAGTATTCACGGGTGGCGCGAAAGATGCGTCGAGTTATCGCAAGTTTCGCATCAAAACCCTGCATACACCAAACGATGTGGCGATGCTAGCAGAAACCTTAACGCGCAGATTTACTCATTCCGAATGGGGTCTGCCGCAGCTTGTGGTGATTGACGGCGGCAAGACCCAGCTTAAAAAAGCCTTGTCAGTTATTCCATCAGGAATTCCCGTGGTTAGTATTGTCAAACATCCCGATCGATTGGTTATGCCTCTGTTGCCTTGGTCAGCACAAGCCACCACCTCGTTCATTGTTGTTACCCTGGAACCCAGAAATCCTGCTACACTACTGGTGCAGCGCATGCGCGATGAAGCGCACCGGTTTGCTAAAACCTATCACCAATCAATTCATGCGCGTCACATAACACTCGATACCGATGAAACACTTACTTAAAGAAATCGGCTTGACTACCTTAGCGGTGATGCTAACAGCCCATGTGGTGCCTGGTTTTAGTATCGGCTCAACTCTGTGGCAACAGCTAATCGTGGGGTTGATTATGACTCTAGGCTACATGATTGTGTTGCCCATGGCCAAGCTCTTGCTGATTCCCTTTCGCATTATTACCTTTAATCTGGCGACGGGCCTGGCCTATGTGGCGCTGTTGTATCTGACTACGTTCGTGCTGCCCTACCTCACCGTGACACCTTCGACTGTGTATGTGCTGGGACAAACCATGTCGCTGTCGTTGTTTTGGTCGTATGCCGCCATCGCCGCGCTCATTCATGTCTGCCGCTCACTGGTGCGCTGGGTGTTTAGTTGATTTGCATCCGGTGTGCAGTCTTGCACACCTGGTTTTGTTCTTCGCAAGCCCATGAGGTGAGAAGTTTCCGTAGCCTTTCAAGAATACTCTTCGAGGTAAAGCCGAGAAATTCACAGCCAATTTTGCCTAGAAGTCATCTCTAAACCCTCCGTAAGCAAATGAGGATGCAGGCAATTT
>CAZVUJ010000093.1:0-4170 GCA_964630135.1 uncultured Pseudomonadales bacterium
TGAAGACTCGATTGAAACCGAGCTGACCGCCGATTGCTTAAGCGGGCTGTGGGCCCATTCCATCAAAGACCAAGGGGTGTTTACTCCCGGTGAAATTCAAGAAGCCATGGGTGCAGCGGCAGCGGTTGGGGATGACCGAATTCAGCAAAACACATCGGGACAAATCAACCCTGAAACCTGGACTCATGGCTCAGCCGAAGCTAGGCTAGCCGCATTTACCAAAGGCTATGATACTGGTGAGCTTTCTGCCTGCGAAATATAATTTGGCTGCTTAAACAGGATTGCTTTACTCTTCCCAGGGCGTTATGAGTTGAAAGTAGTTGCCCTCGGGGTCAGCCAGTGTCGCTATAACCATGCCGTGTTCATCGCCTTCCATGCTATAGGGCTTTTTGATAACGGTGGCACCAATAGTCTTTAGTCGCTCAAACTCCGTTGCAACTTCGGTAGTTTCAAAATTAAGGATGATTCTTTCCGGATTGGCAGATTTGCCCACAACTTGGTCGTGAGCGCCAATACTTAGAAAACACGAGCCCGTGCTAAATCCATACCATTCTCCCTCAGCCATATCAGGTTTCTTCTCGAGAACCTTTTCATAAAACCCGGCCAAGGCTTTCGGGTTGCTTGAACCAAGCATAAGTGAGTTAAGGTTTAACATAGGTGCTCCTTTACACAATCGAAATAGTAGGTGCATTCTATAGGCATTTGAGTTGTTTGGAAACCCGGGTATTGATTAAGTTTTTAATTTTGATAAAAATATCTTCAATATGTCTATGATATTGGGCCCTTCCCTATATGACGAGCCAGAATCTATTAAAGTCACACGATCCCCGGAAGGTGCTTGCACCGTTCGTTTTGAGGGATATCTTTCAGAACGCAATCCAGTGAGAATCCTGAGAATAGGTGATGCTAGCGTGGTGATTGATCAAAGTGAACTTCGAAGAATAAGAGCAATCACCGTCCCTTATAGCTCTCCTCCGATAAGCCAATTAGAGAAAGCGCTGGCGGTGGTCGTAGCGTTACCCGGTAGGCTCAACAGAGACGCTACAGAAGATAGGGATAATCAAGCGTATTGTGCAGAGGCGATTCGACAAGCGATGCAGCTTCCAGAGGCCAGAATATGGCCCTATTTTTATTTCGAACCCGACTTCACAAGCTTGAGCGAGTCTTTGATGAAGGTTATTGACTAATTTCTTCTAATTTTTTTTGGTCAAACCTCGGTTCATGGTTGATGCGTGCCACAAAGGCAGTGATGATATCATTAACCCTGGCATATATGGATCAACCTTTACGCTTAATGAGCATCGTCATCGGCCTGAGCTCCCTGGTGGTGTGGTGGCTCTCGTATGAGCGAGTGGTAGTCAAGAAACACCCCTATGGCTTAACGCGTGCTCTTTTTCCTTTGGGCATTTTTGTGTGGGGCGACGGCCTAGTGATCGCTCCTTTTTGGCTAAGCATCGCCCTGCTTACCTTTTTCCTACCTGATTTCTGGTTTATGTGTTCAGCCGTTAGTTTATTTTGGCTGGTGCGATCAGTGGGAGAAACAATCTATTGGCTGTTACAACAATTTGTTCAGCCCAATGCCAATAAGCCTCATACCCTGTGGGGCAATCGGTGGTATCAGGGCGATGCAATTTGGATTGGCTACCAAGTTGCCTGGCAATGCATAAGTGTTATTGCAGGCCTTGCGTGTATCTACTCGCTCTACCGCTGGCTACTTACCTAAGTATGATAGACTAGTTTTTACTTAATTTTAGTAGCGAGGGAGACATGCACTATGGCCGATAACAACTCAATTACCCTTGACCCACTCGATGATGCAGTTGACCTTAAGGACCTGGATTATAATGCTACCCTGGATCCAGACAGCTTCCTGATTGAAGACAAGGACGAGATGGATATAAGTGGGAGTGCCCCGGACCCCGAATCGGATGATGATGTGTTGGCGGCCGCCAGTGAAGTTGGCATTGGCAGTGATAATGAAGAAGTAGTGCGCGAGCTTGACATTGCCGGTGATGTCGAATTGGCGGAAAAATTACGTCGGGGAATTGATTAACTACAGCCTATGCTAGATGAGCTGAATACGTTGATAGTGAAATCCGTGGCTCTTGTGTGCAGCCTGAGCGTTGCTTGGATGCTCATGTATGCGGTGTTGCGGATAGATGACTCACAATCAGCCGCTTCTTCCGCTTCTTTCGAAATGACCCAAAACAACACCCTGCTCATTCCTGTGGAAATAGCGACCCTTGAAACGTCCCCAAGTCCCACTTCGATAGCTCAAATCGCACAAACTGAGGTGGCCCTAAGCATAGCCAGCTCTACTCAAAGCCCAAAGCCTTCACCCAGCCCAGCGCTTCAGAGAACTCTCACACCTTCACCTACCCTTGCACTGACACCTACGCCAGTTACAACAGTGAGTGCCACCCCTGCCCAGCCAATTGCTTCAGTCTATGACGCCTTGTTTGAACAATGGTCAACCCATTTTGGAGTAGATATTCAACTTCTCAAATACATTGCTCGCTGCGAATCGCGGTTCAATCCTGCTTCAGTGGGAGGCATCTATGGCGGCTTGTATCAGTTCTCGGCGAGCACCTGGAAAAGCACCCGCAATGCCATGAGCCATGATCCTGATCCAGCCTTGCGCTTTGATGCCAACGAAGCCATCAAAACCGCGGCCTTCAAAATCGCCAACGGTGGCAAATCAGCGTGGAAGAATTGCTTGCCGAAATAACTATGACTCTACTCAATCGAGGAGTTAGCGCCCGGCAAGAGCAGGGGAAGTGATGCGGGAGATGGTATCAATCTTGGTCACTTCATTCACCTTAAAAGCTGGAATATTTTTCTTTGCCGACAAGATTTCGATCCCTAAAATTTTTCCTTGTGCATCTTCATCAACCATAATGGAAGCGCTAATTTTACGAGATTTGCTATAGGTACCCTGACCTAAACTAATATACATTGCATCAACTTTTGGGTCGTATTGTATATTCATACTCATTCCTTGCTATCTAAATAGTATGCTGTGATCACTGTTATTATTGAATCCTCAGTGATCGTAACAATTTCAAGCATTGCATTCTGATGATACATTTGCCTTACCGATCTTCCTCGGTAGCTTTTTATCATTCTCTCATACTCTTTAACACCTTTAATGATAAGCGTTTCAGGTATGTTGCGTCGTTTTATCTGAATTCGCGCATGATCTGAAAACTTGATTTTCACCACCTCATTGTAGCACCATGTACCACTACTCTTTCTGAAAATCGTTTCATTTTTTCGTATCACAATGATACGATTCATACACTTAGCGCCAGAAGCTTTTCTGATGAATAGAAAAAGATCCTTTAGCTTTTTAAGACGGTGAATGTGCCAGCACTGCTTATTCTTTTTGGTGCTGCGTCAGCAATGTGCTATAATGGTTGCATCATATGCAACTAAGAACGACTAATAATATTCACCAATTAACTAAAAAACTAGGACTGACTCTCAACGAGTCAGAAGTCTATCTATTCTTGTTGCGCAATGGCCTTACTTCAGGGTCAGATATTTTCTCACTCATTCGCAAAGATAAATCATCGACGTACCGCGCCTTACACTCATTGGTGGCTAAAAACCTAGTGTACAAAATTGGTCAAGAGCGAAACGTGCAATTTGGCGCCAACCCGCCTGAATCGTTGTTTACTATAGTTGCCCAACAAGAAGAAGAATTAAAAGAAACAAAAAACACCCTTAATGATGTGGTCAAAAACCTTCAACACTATACTCAGTCAAACTATAAAGATAAGAACATTACCATTTACGAAGGCGTTGAAGGCTACAAACGTTTTCTCGAATCAAGACTGGCTCCTGGTACAAAACTTATCCGCGAGATTGCCACTCGCAGTGATATTGAAAAGTATTTTCATTCCCCAGCTTCCTATGATGACTATATGCGTGACTACATTAGCAAAAGAGTAACCAACAAGACGCATCTGCGCACTCTGGGTTTGCAAGCGGACACCGATGACGGCATCGATCTTACCACCACAAAATGGTTAAAGGAGGTCCGTTTTCTCCCGCCAGAGTTTAAGGTTAATGCGGTCATCACCACCTGGAATGATTCAACTGGTTTTTTCAGCGAAGAGGCGGGAGAAATTGTCTCGCTCATAATTAAAGACCCGCTTATTACTACCT
>CAZVUJ010000094.1:0-4160 GCA_964630135.1 uncultured Pseudomonadales bacterium
ACTTGAAGGAAAATCTGCCTTTTTGGTGGAGATTGCTTATCCCGAACTCAGGTTAATAGCTACAATCTTGGCTAGTACATTTCCCCAATTTTCTCGCCAACCCAGGGCGATTGCCCAGGCAAAGGTGACGCAAAAGTATAGGGTCAACAAGCCATCACGGCGATAAAAATTACCCTGCAAACTTTTGAGTGGATCCACACCTACCATGCTGACTCCTACCACAATCAGTGCATAGAGCATGATCCAAACTACCAGAGATCCTGAGGGAGCTTTGGCTTTTTGATAGAAGGAGGTTAACAAGAGCAGCACCGACCAACCGTAGAAAAAATAAACGCGCGGAATTTCATAAGGGATTTGGGCTGATGGATTATGGATAAAAGGCAAGAGCACTAGCCCCACAAATAGTACTAGTGAAAAGAGTGAATACGAGCGAATTTTTTGACTTAATATATCGACAATCTCAAGCATATTGACTTCATCTTCTCAGCAAGCGTAGAGTAAATCTATGGCTACTCCAACCGATCAACCTTCTTTGCTACCATCACCATTTTCTGATCTGAAAACTGATAATGAATCACCACTAACAGCTGGCCTTTCTTTTCCACCTCACCGCCATTTTTATTCCCCGCGAAAACTTTTTAACACACTCAAACAACACGGCTTGTCAAGAATTTTATTGCTCGTGTTATTAATAAGCTTACCTTTCGCTATTTTTGCCACGTATCAGGAAGTGCGCGAGCGATCTCGCGGCATGGAAAACCCGGTCACCCCACCTATCACTTCCCCGATTACTCCCCCTATTTCTCCACCGCCGGCAACAGCTGACATTGATGCTCAAACAGGTGAATACTACGATCTTTGGTTTGACGCCCAGGTCAAACTCGTAGAGCGTGAAGGCAGCGGACCCCTATATGGTGCTCAAGTTGATTTGTACCTTGGTGGCCCAAGACTACAATCGTATGGCAATCTTATTGCCATCAAACAATCTTCCGAAAGTCCTTATGCTGAGAATGAGACTATTTTTGTTCTGGATAATTTTCAATATCGTTGGAATCGATTTAAGGGCAGCTTTGTAACCTATGGCTCGGGAAATAACTGTTTAGATTTCTACCACCAAACAGGTGCCGCGCCACAATATGTTGCCACTATGTGCTACACATTCAGCCCCACTACTCCAGGTGAGCGTCAAACGATTGGTGCCCCCTCATATAATCCTTTCGTCGAGTTTGATTATGCTGGCTCGCAACCATCTCTAATTTTCACCATGTCAACTGCATTCAACAAATTTAGTAAGCCAGTTGGCTCTCAGGATGGTCCGCTTATGACTAGAGTTAATTTCTTTACTATTGACAGCGATACCAGTTCGTTAAGCGACTACCACAATGTGAATTACATCATCCAAGGTATTGTTGAAGGCTTGGATGAATCACAATATGCTAGCCTGTGTTTTAATCCTACAGAT
This sequence comes from uncultured Pseudomonadales bacterium, assembly GCA_964630135.1. Lineage (GTDB taxonomy): Bacteria > Patescibacteriota > Microgenomatia > UBA1400 > RBG-16-45-19 > CAYYKL01. Next base: position 1,463 of record CAZVUJ010000094.1, read on the forward strand.
CCTCAAAAGTATTTTAAGTTCACTCCAGATTCACGACCAAAACCTGAAGGTGGAAGCAATGAAGAAGTAGATGGCCCGGAGGGATCATGTGGCTACCGCATGCAAAGCCATTATTTCCGACCATTCTTTGTCAGCCTCTATGTTGACGGAGGCGTACCTACCCCATATCCAACTGGACTTCCTACTCCCACCACTTTGCCCACCGCAACTCCTGAACCCGAACCAACTGACTCACCTACGCCTACTCCGGAGGACATTACCCCGACCGCTTCCCCTACGCAAACCCCTACACCGACTGTGATCCCCACCCCCACCCCAACTCCCCCACCAAACAACTTAGGCCCACAATTGATTACAGCTCGGCTTAAAAATGCAATTATCGGAACACCATATTCAGCTACTATCCGGGGATTTGATTTAGACAGCAATAATATTAGCATTAAGGCATCTGGGTTACCCCGGGGCCTGCGCCTCAACCGCTGTAGCCACAAAAAGGTACTGTTCGGTTCCACCGTCACGTGCACGTTAAGCGGCACTCCCAGATCATCCAGTCGAAACTACTCGGTAGTATTTACGCTTACCGATAACGAAGGCGGCATTTCACAAAAAACGCTTACGCTCAGAGTACGCCAGGCTCACTAACAACGTGGTGTTTGTAGCTGCCAAAACCGATTCTTAGGAAAAATAAGCGAAGGCTCGAGGATTTGCGTCTTGTTGTACAGCAATGTTAGGCTTTTTTCTTGTCTAGTTTGTCTAGCTTGAGAAGTTTGACACCATAGTAGACGACCAAGGCAATTACAACAAAATCAATCAGCACGTTGAGAAAATTGCCCCACATAATTTTTGCCGCGCCCACTTGCACATAGGCTTCGCTCAAGTTTTTAATATTGTTTAAGCCAAGCGACAAAATGGGGCTAATGATGTCTGCCACCAAGGCCGCAACCAGCTTAGAAACCGCTCCGCCCAAAATGAAACCGACAGCTAAACCAACCACTCCTTGTTCACGAACAAAATCAATAAATCCTTTCATACATTCTAACTCCCTTGCTATTTATTACCTTGAGGCAGTGATTCACAGGCTTGCCCATCTTTGTCGCCGTCAAGCCGATTGAGATCGTTGCCGGTGCCGCCCACTTTTTCAAAAAAGGTTTGGGCCTCGGGATTAGTGGCAAAATCGTCACAGTTATATTCATCGGCAGTTTTGCCCTGGGTGCTGTCGGTGGTGATGTTGCCCAACTTATCAAAGAGAATGTTCCCTGCCTCATCCCGAGCAACCTTCGACTGTTCAAAGGACCGGGTTTGCCAGAGGGTGCCTAAGTCCCAATCGTTTTGGGTAACTTCCAAACCGAAGGCCGCCAACAAAGCAATAAAGGCAATAACTAACCCAATTCTCAGTTTTTCAAAAAAGACAAACAAGACGGCAATAACAGCCATAAGAAAGAGAATAAATCCAAGGCGGAACTTCCGGTTATACCTGAGCTTCGTCAAACTCGAACTTTGTTGAGGTTCTTTGGGTGAGCTCTTGTCCTGTTTTGTTTCATCATTAACCATAGCTATCTCTTATCTTAATGCAGCAAGTAGCGGAAAGCAAACGACTTCCCCCTGGAAATCATCGGTTGTTTGACTACGCCACCTGAGCAAAGGCAGTGCAATAATTGTGTCCGTATTTTTTAGCACACTTAGGACAATAGGCATAATGAAAATAATATTTGAGGGATGTTTGATTACGCCCAGCCAGGAATTCATCCGTTGCCGCAATCCACTTGGGCACAAAATGGTAGGGACCGTCAAAAACCTTACTCACATAGGTGCCTGAGAGAGTCGTCATTATTCCATCGGGAACTTTTTTAGTAACCGTCATATACAGGTGCGACTTCCAGGGAGAGCAGTCATAGGCAAGCATCAAAAAATCCTTTGCATCGGGTGAGGCTTGGGCTTTTTCAATTTTGGCAAACATCCGCTTCACTACTACACCCATGTTGACGGGTATATGCAGTACTTGCAGCACCGTGTCTTGGAGAAATAATTTTTCGCTCCACTCATGCGTTTTCTCATCCCATCTCTCCGGCTCAAAAACCTGACAACACACGTCTGTTGAGGCACCATCTGGCATATTCAGGTCACTATACCCAGTCACAGACTGCATGACTATGACCGTGGTCACGAATGCTGCAATAAGCTTAAGACAAGTGCATTTAATTTAAGGATATAACCGTTGAATTTTTTACCGGAACGCTGTTACCGGCAAGTGTATTCATGCGCTTTTACCCTGCTGCTCCTGGCTCGCTGCTGCTTTGCGCCAGCCTACAACCAAGGGCAACACAAAGGTAAAGAAGTAATACACATAGACGTCCAACTTGTAATAACCATCTTGAGGTTTAAATAATTGTACTAGAAAAAGGTAATCGCCCACGAGCGCAATACCAGTCCAAATGATAGCTAACATCAGATAATCCCGAAACAAGCGGCTTTCGATCTTTTTGCTCAGTACCCACACTGTTAGCACTATACCAATCGGGGAAATAATCCAGCCAATTACGGAGGCAGGGACTAGGGCGAACAAGATTATTCCCAAAACATAACCGATAAACCACAGCGCAATCCCCCAGCCCAAGCCATCTTTTACCAGGTGTCTATTCGAAAGATGCATGCTAAACCTTAATGCCTCTTTTGTTAATTTCTTCTAAGATTTTCCCAC
>CAZVUJ010000095.1:0-4153 GCA_964630135.1 uncultured Pseudomonadales bacterium
CAAGAAAAATAAACTGATAGAGTCGACGAATGACTGGCATACATGCTTATATGTAATGACTGATCTACCCTTGAAGGAATCACTTTTGCTTAGGAGGTGATTTTCTCTTGGGACGTGAGCACTCTTGGCTTAGATGTAATTATACGCCTTGATTACAAATTATTTCAGGCTACTTTATCAGGCACTTTCAATCTCGTATAATTTGAGCTATTAGAGAGCGGGCTTCTATTAAGTATTAAAAATTGAACTCAACTCAATATGCTACATAAAATTATGCCTGACGAGCATAAGAAAACCTTCACGATATTGACGGCAGCTTTGTTTTTTCTTGTATCTTTAGCTGTCGCAGAATTTTGCTTCACGCTTTCAGTTCCACTATATGTCTTCTTGTTATTAACAATTCCTTTACTCTTGCTTTTATCTCCTTTGGATGCCCAAATAACAAGGTTGATGAAGGATGTCGAGAGTTCAACAAGCGGGCCCCATACAATCATGCCTCATATTTTTCCTATTATAGGTATGTCTATACCCTTCATTCTCTCCATACTTTTCCTCAACTACATCAATCAGAATCTTAGGCTACGAATGAATATCCGGTACATAACATTTATATCTCTTTTAGGGACTGTGATTGATGGCGCGTGGTTCTATTATTCTTAGATTCTATGCTGCTGAGCACCTAGCGGCCTGCTCCCTAGGTCTCAAGCAATATATCTGATCGCTAGCACAGGATTCGAATCACTCTGGACTTCGAAAAACATACGTTTTTCTCAGCCTGCTCCCTCCGGTCGCAGCCCAAATTCGCTATCTCTCACCATGAAAATTGAATCCATGAATATGGATTCAATTTTCATGGTCGGGGAGACAGGATTCGAACCTGCGACCTCGCGCACCCCATGCGCGCGCGCTAGCCAACTACGCTACTCCCCGTGTTTGAAACCATAAAGCTTCAAGCAGCATTATACCCCACAAATTAGGACTTGCATGGTGGGTATGGGTGTGTTTGAATGTGAATAGTTTTCGTGCTAGATTCGGGTTTTATCAGAGTGTCTATCTCTTAACAATTTACTGAAGAAAGGGAGATCTATGGCCAGGAAAAAAAATGAGCCGGTTGCACCAGCAGCAGAGGTGGAGACGTCACATAAAAATCAGGCTGTTAAAATTGCTATGGAACAAATCACCAAACAATTTGGCACGGGCTCGATTATGAAATTCGGTGAAGGCATGGGCAAAGATTTACACATCGAAGTTATCCCCACTGGCTCGATTGCGCTGGACATCGCTTTGGGCTGTGGTGGCATTCCTCGAGGCAGGATTACTGAAATCTATGGACCTGAGGCTTCAGGCAAAACCACGGTGTGTTTGCACGTGATTGCCGAAGCTCAACGCAGAGGCGGGAATGTGGCGTTTATCGATGCTGAGCATGCTCTCGATCCAGCCCGCGCTGAAGCCATTGGCATTAACCTCGACGAATTGCTTATTGCTCAACCCGACACTGGCGAACAAGGCCTGGAAATTGCCGAGACCCTCATCCGCTCAGGCGGCATTGATGTGGTCGTGGTTGATTCAGTGGCAGCCCTGGTGCCCAAGGCTGAAATTGAAGGCGAGATGGGTGATTCCATTATCGGCTTGCAAGCGCGACTTATGTCGCAAGCTATGCGCAAACTCACGGGCTCAATCAGCAAAAGTAAAACGGCGCTTATCTTCACCAACCAACTGCGCATGAAGATCGGCGTTATGTTTGGCAACCCCGAAACCACTCCTGGTGGCCAGGCGCTTAAATTTTATTCTTCCATCCGCATTGATATGCGCAAAATTGGCAATATCTCTGCAGGAGAAAAGATTATCGGTAGTCAACACCGAGCCAAAGTGGTCAAAAATAAATTGGCTCCCCCGTTTCGCAAAGCTGAGTTTGACATCATGAATATGGGGGGTATCTCTATCAGTGGAGGCCTGGTGGATGTGGCGGTTGAATTTAATATTATCAATAAAGCAGGTTCTTTCTATAAATATAAGGAAGAAGTCTTGGGCCAGGGCCGAGAAGCCACCAAAGCCAAGCTTGATGAAAATGAAGCCTTACGAAAAGAAATAGAGGCTGCAATTTGGAAACACGTCAAAGGCTCTAGCGAATTACCTATCCAACTAGGAGAAAACTCCGACGATGCCTCCTCAGAACTAGTATCCTGAAGGTAATCACCAGAGTACCCAACCTCAAAATTTGTTAGTTGACAACACCACTACATCGTCGTTATGGTAAAAGAAGTAACTATCATATAAGGAGAACACTATGAGTTGGTCTGCCCCCCTTCGTTTGCTTATTGTCGCAGTAGCTGCCGCGAGCCTTGCTGCACTACTCCCAAGCGCGAAGGTGAGCGCCGGAATCGCAAATCATATTGTCATCTCCGAAATCCAAGTCGCAGGTGATGTGGCCAGTGATGAATTCGTGGAGCTTTACAACCCTACCAATCAACCAATTGATTTGACTGGCTGGAGACTCTATCGCAAAAACTCCGCAGGGACTATCGCTAATATTATTGCCAGCATGAGTGGTTCTATTCCTGCGTATGGCTATTATTTGGTTGCTCATGATAGCTATAACGGCACCACACCTCGTGATGCGGGTTATTCTAATTCCTCAACCACTATCACCGAGGATAACGGCATATTTTTGCTGGATAACGCCACTAATCTCATTGATATGGTTGGTATGGGTGCTTCTACCGATGCCGAGTTATTTGGCACCCTCATCCCCATCACCGGCGAAAGTGTTGAGCGCAAAGCCTTACCGAATTCCACTATCATAACCATGGACACAAACGGAATTCATGCGCTCCTAGGAAATGGTGAGGACACCAATAACAATGGCAGTGATTTCACTGATCGCACCGTGCCGCAACCGCAAAACACTCAATCCACAATCGAAAACCCAAACATTGCTCAACCGACTTCCACCCCCACACCCGCTACAACCCCCACTTTAGCTCCATCACCAACAGGCGTACTACCAACAGCAACTCCTTCACCGACAATTATCGTTCCAACTGTTTCCCCTTCTCCCACCGTTGCTCCCAGCCCAACCCTGATTCCTAGTGCTTCGCCATCTCCGACCGCAACGATTGCACCTTCGGCGACCCCCTCACCCACCACCGCTCCCTCTCCCACGGGCGTGACACCAACCGTTGCCCCTTCACCCACCACGGTTCAGCCCTCACCTACAGGAGTAGTCCCAACTGTTTCTCCTTCGCCAATTCTTTCGCCAACAGCAGCACCTTCTCCAACGGTGGCCCCCAGCCCCACTCCAGAACCTGGCGAAGTCATTATGATGGATAACGCCTTAATGACCTGTAAAAAATCCTACCGAACTATCAAGATCATATCGCTCACCTTCCGTATGCCCGTGTTTAGTTGCTTAAATAAATAGGTTATTCAGGGTACATCGATAAAAACCCGGGCAACCGGGTTTTTTTGTGGATCAGGTATATACACCGGTCGATAAACTCCAGATGACACAACGTGAGAAACTCATAGCCATGTCGCTTACCTTAGATATCGAAAAAACATACTGGCAAAAGGGATACCATTCCCTTGTTGGCGTGGACGAAGTGGGGCGGGGCTGTTTAGCCGGACCAGTCGTCGCAGCCGCAGTCAGGTTTGCCCCAGACCATGTGCCCATACCCGGCATCCATGATTCCAAACTATTGTCTCCCTTGTTGAGGAGCAAGCTCAGTCAAGCCATCCACGAGCAGGCAATGCACATCGGCATTGCCACTGTTTCTGTCGAAGTAATAAATACTCGGGGCATTGCATACGCCACACAAGCTGCGATTATGCAAGCCTTACGAGAATGTAACCCTATTGATATGGCCTTAATCGACGGCGTCTGGAAACCGGACACGACCTATGCCGCTGAAGCACTTGTGCATGGTGATAGACGCTGCTATTCGATTGCTGCAGCTAGTATTGTGGCCAAGGTCTTAAGAGATACCCTGATGAATAAACTCCATCTAGAATTCCCTCAATACCAGTGGAACAAAAACAAAGGCTACGGCACGCTCAAGCATCGCACCATGCTTGAAAAACATGGCGCCACCCCCCACCATCGAACACTGTTTATTCGTAAAGCACTGGCTGCAAACTGCTCAAGTTGAATTCA
>CAZVUJ010000096.1:0-4137 GCA_964630135.1 uncultured Pseudomonadales bacterium
CTCAACAAGAATGCTTTTTGGTGGTTTTAATGTTGGAGAGAATGCAGGTTGCCTGACTACTGCACGTCCATCTTTTCTGCGTAAGCAAGCACGAGTATAATCCTAAAAGGTCTTACCCGTATGTCGAAACAATCATCCACTAGCAACCCTCGTAAGCGAGTGTTTCAGCGCCTGAAAACTAAAAAGTTCTGGAGTATAGTGGTGGTTTTATTGGTTGGTATCTTGGTGGCTGCCTATGGAGTAGTGAGCCACCAAAAACCTGAGGCAGTAGTGACGACGAAACCCACCTATCAAAATCTCACCCAGACGTTGGATATCAATGGCAGTCTTAAAGCTCACGAACAAGCAACCCTACGCTTTCCGGCCAGTTCCCGTTTGACCTGGGTGGGAGTGAAACAAGGCGACGTAGTCGAGCCCTGGCAAGCCATTGCCAAGGTGGATACCCGCACCCTTGAAAAACAATTGAAGCAAGACCTTAATACCTTTGAAAAACAATTTCGCGCTCACGATCAAGTTTTGGATGACTATGATTTCTATGGCGTGCCGGATCTTAACAAAGAAGTGCGCCGCATCTTAGAAAGCGCCAATTTTGACCTGCAAAATTCGGTGCTTAATGTGGAAATCCGCGACTTAAGCATTCGCCTCTCGACCCTAACGACTCCTATTGCGGGCATTGTTACGCAAGTTGACACCCCTCTTGCCGGCATTACTATTTCTCCCTCTGAGGTGTTTCAGGTGGTTAACCCTGATTCGCTCTATTTTTCCATCGTGATTGATGAAGAAGACATTGGCTTGGTTGAAAGCGGCCAAGCCGTGGCCGTCACTCTGGATGCCTTTGCTGACGAAACCCTGCAGGGCACTCTCGGTTCCATTGACTTTAATCCCACCACTTCATCATCGGGATCAACTGCCTATGAAGCTAAGGTGCTGATTCCGCTCGATGTCTCTTCCGACAAGTATCGCTTAGGGTTGAATGGTGTGGCGCAGGTGACAATTGATAAAAAAGACCAGGCGCTCACGATTCCTCTCGACAGCATCATTGAGCGTGATGGGGCTAGCTATGTACAGGTGCTTGTGAACGAGTTGCCTCAGGAAAAACAGATTACTGTGGGCATTACTACCGATGAATGGGTGGAGGTAAGAGAGGGTTTGTCGGTGGATGACAACGTGGTCGTGCCCGGAGACGAAGAGTAACCATGGCAACACCAATCTTGCGCTTAGAGAAGGTAAGCAAGGAATATATTCTGGGTGACACCCATTTTTTTGCTCTGAAGAATGTCAACCTCACCGTGTTTGAGCACGAATTTGTGGCCGTTGTAGGTCAGTCAGGCTCAGGCAAATCAACCTTTTTGCATGTGGCCTCGCTGCTTGATAACCCCACCAGTGGGGATGTTTACATTAAAAACGATGCAACCGCCAGCCTATCGGAGGTGGCCAAAGCCAGGTTACGCAACCGCGAGATCGGCTTTATCTTCCAGCAATTTAATTTGCTTTCCAAAACCAGCGCTCTGGAAAATGTGGCTTTACCCTTGCTGTATGCCAAAGTGGAGCCGGGCGAGCGCAGACACCGCGCTCAAGTAATGCTCCAAAAAGTGGGTTTGATCGAGCGCTTAAAAAACACCCCGGCCCAACTATCAGGCGGTCAGCAGCAACGGGTAGCCATTGCCCGGGCACTTATTAACAACCCGTCAATTATTTTTGCCGATGAGCCTACGGGCAACTTGGACAGCGCCTCCGGAGCAGACATACAAAAAATGCTCCTCCAGCTTAACAAAGATGGCGCCACTATCGTTATGGTGACGCACGATACTCAGCTGGCCAATATTGCCTCAAGGATTGTGACCATCAAAGACGGAGCAATTGAAAGTGACAAAAAGCGATGAACCCCATGACGCTTATTACCATGGCGCTGCACTCCTTATGGGTGAATAAAGGCCGTTCTATCCTCACCATGCTGGGCGTTATTATTGGTGTCGCTGCCGTCAGCTTGTTGGTAGCCATTGGCAACGGCTTGCAAGCCCTGGTGACTGAGCAGTTTGAAGCCTTTGGTGCGAATAATATCTATATTTCTCCCGGCAACCCGTTTGGCGAAGGGGGCAGAGGTTTTAATCCGGAACAATCCGAAGCAGCCCTCATTAACAACAAGCTTGAATACCGTGATGTGCAAACAATTCGGCGACTGCGCCAATGGGTGAGTGGTGTTTCGGCGATGACGCAAGGCAGCGCTCAGGCAAGTTACAAAAAAATGGTTAAGCGGCCGACTATCCTGGGTGTGGATCCGGAATACTCGAAAATCACCCAAACCCTTGCTGCCAAGGGCAGGTTTTTTACTAAAACTGAAAACTCCAACCACAAGCGGGTGGCGGCACTCGGCTCGAATATTGCCAAGGAATTGTTCGGCACCATTGATCCGATTGGCAAAACCGTGTTGCTCAATAGTCAACGGTATACGGTCATTGGTGTTTTGGAAGAAAAAGGTGGCGGCTTTGGCGGGCCATCGTTTGACAATTATATCTATATCCCAGTCCATACGTCGTTTAAACTCTTTGATTCGACCCGAGTCACCCAAATTATGGCGCAGGCAAAATCAGAAGAGAGCATAGAGCAAACTATCGAAGCGATTGAGCAGGCGCTCCTATCCCGCCTAGAAGAGGATGAATTTAGTGTCTTTGAGCAAAGCCAGATTCTGGATGTGATTAACCAAGTTTTGGGAGGCTTAACCGCTGGCCTGGGGGGTATCGCCGCCATTTCCCTCTTGGTGGGTGGCATTGGCATTATGAACATCATGCTGGTTTCGGTGACCGAGCGCACGCGCGAGATTGGTTTGCGCAAGGCCCTGGGTGCCACCCCCAACCTTATCTTATTGCAGTTTTTGATTGAGGCAGTGGTGCTCTCGTTCCTGGGTGGCTTTACCGGCGTGCTTCTGGCTTTCTTAGGCTCTCTGGCCATTAGCTCATTTATTCCCGCCAAGCTCACTTTTTTTGGTATTGGCCTGGCCTTTGGCGTTTCGGTGATTGTGGGTGTGGTTTTTGGCGTCTATCCGGCCCGCAAAGCCTCACAGCTCTCCCCCATTGAGGCATTGAGATACGAATAATTGCCTACATTTCGACCTTGAAAAATCAAGGCCCACCGTCTTGGCCATGCCCTCGTCTGAGCTACTATCACCGATCATAAGATAGCGTGATAACGGTACCGACGTGTCGTGCAACACTCGCCAAAAACCATCAGGATCCGGTTTCACCAAGGCAACGTCATCGCGGAAGCAAAAGCGCTCAAAACACGTTTCAATTCCCAATTCGGCAAGATAGCGTGCAGCAACGATTTTAGAATTGGAAGTGTATAAAAACTTTCGATACTTTTGATCTGTTTTATTAAACTCAACCAAAGGCTCATTAATCTCAATGCCCAGGGCATTAGCCACCTCATACGCTTCATTAAATGCCCACAGTTGATCGCGCAAAGATTTACCAAACCGTCTGACTGCCTCATTGACGGACAGGTGCTCCCTGCCTGGCGAACAGATATGGGTGGGATCAAATTGACTGATAATGTCAGCGACTCCCGTATGCCACGCTGTCCAATCGATTACTATTCGGGCAATCGTTTCGTCGAAATCGAAAACGAGGATTTGCTTAGCCTGTTTGGTTAATAGTGTAGCAAGGTTTTGCATTCCACTCCTATTCTACCTTTTATCTATTAAATATATTTTCAAGGTTATCGCCAAACATAATTGTCCATGGGTGACCCGATGATTCCATGGCAGTTTCTTTCTTTTTCCGGTATCGTTTGTTACACGTCGCTTTTTACCTTTAACCATTTTTGCGATCGTGTTTTGATCCATTTGCTCTCGCATCATGAGTGTTGTTTCAACTAGTTTGCCCTGACTTCTTGGATTATTTGGGTTTACAACTAAAAAATCAATTACCGAATCACCAATTGGTATTTGATGCGCAATTTCACACCCTGCTTCCAAAACACGCAGCGCAAACAAGCGCTCAGTTGGATTTGGTATTGCCAAAGCTTGTTCTTTATTTAGAAAAGATATATTAATTTTGTTGAAATTCATGTGACAGTGAATTTTAGGCGCTGGTAACGAATCTTGGTGCTAGCGGGTGGAAAAAGTCAGTTGGAATGAAG
>CAZVUJ010000097.1:0-4128 GCA_964630135.1 uncultured Pseudomonadales bacterium
ACCACCTTGAATCACTCCTTGAGTGGCAATCATCTCCGGCACGGTATGAGCGAGCAAGCCGCTGCTAAACAGCAATTGCACTCCATCAGCAGGGAAGGCAGAAGCCAGTGTTTTAAGCAGTTCATCCCTAATTCTTTCAAAGCTGATATTCCTGATTAGATGATGGTTGTCTTTAATTGCCTGAAGTGTGCTGATTTCTATGGCAAAGCCGAGTTGGGCCCCAAAACGAATGGCGCGCATCATGCGCAGCGCATCTTCGCGAAACCGTTCTTGGGCGTTCCCCACCGCCACAATAGTTTTCTCTTTAATGGCCGCAATTCCTCCAAAGGGATCAATCACGTTCATTTCAACTTCTCGTGTCTGGCTGTTGGGATGAGCCTTGGATTGATGGGAGTCAACCAAACCCAATGCAATTGCGTTCATGGAAAAGTCACGCCGCTCCAAATCTTCTTCAATGCGCTCTCCCCACTCTACCCGATCGGGTTTGCGGTTGTCTGTGTAGTCAAAATCCTTGCGAAACGTCGTGATTTCATACACTCCCTCAACAATGGTCTGAGAATCTAAGACTAAAGCAAGGTGAGGAAATTGCTGCACTAAATGTTCGTGAGCCAAACCGACCATGCCATACTCATTGTTGTAATATGCCCCCGGAAACAACTCTAGCACTTGCTCCGGGGTGGCATTAGTCGTGAAATCCCAATCTTTGGCCGGATTACCCATCAAAATATCCCGAACGCCGCCACCAACGAGATAAGCTTCAAAACCATGTGTCAATAAATGAGAAAGAATCTGATACGCCGCAGTGGGAATGGTAATCGAGCGCATACAAGGTATGATACCATGGCAAGCAGTGCTCTTTGCATGACGTTTACAACCCGTGAAGCACCACCTTACTATGCAATGGACTATTCTCAACAAGCTCCCTCAAGCAACAGGCCACAAGCGCTTGCACTCCATAGTGGATGCAATTTTAGCCAACCGGAATATTATCACCGATGAGCAAAAAGAAGCATTTTTCAATCCACCCGATCCCCTGACCCTTAAACCCGAATCAGCTCACCTTGATGTCAAGAAGCTTGCTACTGCTATCAAACGAATTAAAAAAGCCATTGCTGACACACAACCAATCCTTATCTATGGCGACTACGACGCCGATGGCATGACGGCAACCGCTATTTTGTGGGAAGCACTTGTTTCCCTTGGCGCTAAAGCGATTCCCTTTATTCCCAGCCGTGAAGCTCATGGCTACGGTCTTTCTATCAGGGGCCTCGAATCAATCTTGGCAAACCTTAAACTTAAAACCTCAAACTTAAAACCTCTTATTATCACCGTCGACAACGGCATTGTCGCGTTCGAAGCAGCACACTACCTGCACGACAATAACTATGAACTCATTATCACCGATCACCATCAACTCAGCGATAGTCTGCCCCTCCACACGCATCTCGTTCATTCGACTGAAATTTCGGGTGCCGGAGTGGCTTGGTTTTTGGCTAAGGAGTTGTCGAGGGAATCAGCGGCAAACTCACTCGAGCTTGCAGCCATCGGCACGGTTACTGATCTTTTATCCTTAACCAGGGTTAACCGAGCAATCGTGAAACACGGGCTTGTTTCCCTTGCTCAAACCACACGACCCGGGCTCAAAGCCCTCTTCACCGAAGCCGGCATCACCTCACTCGAAAATCTAGACACGTATCACATCGGCTATGTCATCGGGCCACGCTTGAATGCCATGGGCCGTTTGGAAGATCCAATGGACTCATTGCGCTTGCTGTGCACCAAAAACCAAGAAAAAGCCCACCAATTAGCCCAAACATTGGGCAACACCAATAAAGCCAGGCAAGACATCACCTTAGACTTTATTACCTTAGCCGAAGAGCTACTCACCGACCCGACCGCTCCAGTATTAATCGTGGCCCACTCAGATTTTCATGAGGGTGTCATTGGCTTGGTGGCCGGACGCTTAAGCGAGAAATATCACCGCCCCAGTATTGTCATTGCTCGGGGGCCAGAAACGAGCAAAGCCTCGGCTCGCTCCGTTTCAGGCATCAATATCATCGAGCTCATTCGTACCCAAGAATCATTTCTTATTAACGCGGGCGGCCATCCGGGAGCTGCCGGATTTAGCCTAGAATCGTCCCAAATAGAATTATTTGTGCATGCCCTGAGTGTGCAGGCTCAAACCGCGATTAGTCCTGCACAACTAGAAAAATCGCTTACCATCGATTGCCAGATCAACTTGAGCGATGTCGATTGGCCGCTCTATGAAGCCCTGGAGCCTCTCAAACCTTTTGGCATGCAGAATGCAGAACCTGTATTCAGCGTGAGCAACGCCACAGTCGTTTCGGCCCGCATTGTCGGGCGCGAACACAATCACTTGAGCCTCAAGCTGCAAGACGCAGACGGAAAGTATCACCAAGCTATTGGCTTTCGGCTTGCCCATTTAGTTGACGATCCCCACAAACTCGACCGCGCGGATCTTGCCTTTGTCTTAAGTCGAAACGACTTCAACGGCAAATCAAGTTTGCAGCTGAGGGTGAAGGATTTAATAGTCCATTAAATAATCAATCTCGTACTGGCCCACTTCCACCTGCGGCAGTAAATCGTCCTTATTGAATAAGGGCCGCTCTTATTCTCGGTTCACTGTCACTCAAATCTCCCGTATCAAATTGGGCTACTGTGGGCACAAGCATATCGGCAAATCCAGGATTATCCATTTTTAATATCTTCCCATTGCATCCTAATAACGGCTCCATTAGCACCAAAAATCGGACGACCTAATTGCTCAATAACCCTAATAGCAGGTTGACGTTGATCGTAAGGAACTGGGCTAGAACCCTCTACTAACCCTGCCTCTCTCAAAATTGTTTCCATTGGTAAGAATATCGCCTCATGCAACTCTCTCACAACTTCGTTTCCGGAACCAGTTTGCGCAACACCGTCAGTAAAAAAAGTTGCCCCTTTCCATCCATGAAAAATTCTTTTGTTAGCTTGATGAAGCTTTTCATTATCTGCCATAATTCCTCCATAAAAAAACCCGCTTTTTCGCGGGTTTGGTGGGTTTTTATAATTTCTTTGAAATTACACCACCAAACCATCCCCCACAAAAAGTTGGAGGGACATATTAGTTTGATGATTAATCTTACAAAGCATGTTCATAACTATATGTAATTGTAATCACACAATCTCATCCGTCAACCTCCAAAATTCATTATCCATCAGGTTTTTAACTTCTCACTTCGTTCGAAGAATATAACGGTAGACTTACCGCTTGAGTGAAACCAAGTCAGACTTGGTGAAACGAAAACCTCAACACTTGGTCATTCTGATCCCGCGTGTGGCGGGAGAAGAATCTAGTAAAACGAATTACGCCACTATTCTCTGTCGCTAGATCCTTCAGCTCGAGTATTACTCGGCTTCAGGATGACTTACTAGTGCAAGGCAAACAGCCAATTCGTGGGATATCTAATCGCAACCGACAAAAACAACAAAAGCACCACCCGGAAACAAAAAAGACTAAAGCTTATGAGTTCCTGCGGAGTAAATGTTTTATACATAGTGCTCTAGGATTATACACGTCTCGACGTTTAGCATTTAATGCGTTGAGTTTCTCACTAAGTATTAAGAATGTTATTGTTCGATCCCGAAAAAGTCGGGAGAGAACTAATAAATTACATCCTTCTCACTTTGTTCGAAGAATATTACAAAGCTTGAAGCTCATGACTTTAGAATTTAATTAAATAAAGGCAGGAGGTGTGGATTCTGCCGATGCTCAATCAAAAGCTTCATCGAATCGTAGTGGTCAAAGGCGATTTCATTAGGATGAGGTAATTCATCGAGGTTAAACCAGCTTACCTCTTCAATCTCTGCATCGGGCTGAGTAATTTGCTGATAGGCACGGACCAAATAGATAAAGTCAATGTTTTGCCGATCATCGCCTTTCATCCTCGGCCGATCTACAATCCGAAAAATGCTCATGACTTCGCTTTCATAACCGGTTTCTTCCATAATTTCTCGCACCACAGCCTGAGCTGCTGATTCATCTCGATCGAGGTATCCACCCGGCATGCACCATTTCCCCGCCTCTACTTGCGATGTTAGACTACGTTTAACCAGAAGTAATTTGTT